>JAGBGJ010000069.1 GCA_017936045.1 Clostridia bacterium | reverse complement strand
CTTTATACGGGACGTCGAGGCGCCGTCCCCTACGCTTTGGGTACCCGATACGATTGAGTCAATACAGGACCAACAAAATGTTAAATTTCATATTCCTTATTAAATTCAAGCAGGTTTCCGCCATCAATATTTTCTGAAAATAAATACGGATTTTCAGAATTTGAAGCAAACATATCATAATGATTGGGAATGTTTATTTTAGCCCCGATTTTTTTGGCAGTCATTAACGCTTCTTTTACATTCATATTTCCAAGTCTACCATTTATACAAATAAATGTGATATCGGGTTTGTATTGTGAAATATCAAACAGTTTTTCGTTGTATAGCGTATCTCCGCTGAAATATAAGGTTTTATTTTCAGCTTTAACAATTAAACCAAAAGCCTCTACAGTATG
Source organism: Clostridia bacterium (assembly GCA_017936045.1). GTDB lineage: Bacteria > Bacillota > Clostridia > Oscillospirales > Acutalibacteraceae > SFWF01. The sequence continues at coordinate 1,893 of JAGBGJ010000069.1, read as the reverse complement.
ATCTGCAAAAACAGCGGTTATTTCTATGTCACTTACAACTGTACTTTCGCCAATATTTAACGAAACAACGTTATCCTTACCAAGACGATTCAACTCTGCTTTACCCTCATTTGTGGTGATAAAAAGCTGTTCATCGTTTATCTGCGCTACCGTATCGGGATCTAAATGATCCAGATGATTGTGAGTGCATATCACCGCCTCACAGGATATATCCTGCGGATTAATGGGTATAGGTAAGGAGCGTGGTCTTCCTGCTATGCGGTTAACGCTGTCGGAAAGATAGGGGTCTATCATTATTTCCGTTTTTTCGGTTTTAATAATATAACCGCTTTGGCCTAAAAACCTTATTTTCATTGTACGCTTTTTCCCCCGTCAACAAAAATATTTTGACCCGTTATATATCTTCCCTCATCACTGCACAAAAGGCTGACAATTCCTGCGCAGTCTTCGGGCTCACCGTAAAAGCCAACGGGAATACTATCCGTAACCTTTTTAGCGTATTCGGGGTCAGAAAGCGCCTCAACGTTTCTATCGGTATAAATCACGCCCGGAGCTACGTTGTTAACCGTAATTCCATCCTTTGCAAGTTGCAAAGACAAGGATTTAACCATATTTGTCTGCGCCGCCTTTGAAGCAGAATACACAAGCATATCGGGGTGAGGCTTTGCCTCCTGAACGGAGCCTATAGTTACAATTCTTCCCCAGCCCTTTTTCTTCATATTATCAACTACGGCCTGAATTAACATCATACTTGAAACAAAGTTGCAGTTGAGCTGTTCATAGCAGGCATTTGTTGTTATTTCTTGCCACGGTGTACGGTACTGAAGAGATGCGTTTAATATAAGCAGGTCCGTTTCCTTGACCTTTTCACAAAGCTCACGGGTTTTCTCAATGTCAGTCAAATCGGAAACAATCACTTCCGCCACTCCGCCGTTTTGTTCAATTATTTGTTTTGTTTCGTTGGCTTTTGCCGTATTGTATGCGCCGTGTACAATAACCTTGTATCCATCCTGCGCTAACCTTATGGCTATAGCTCTGCCTATTCCCCTTGAAGAGCCTGTAACAAGTGCTGTTTTCATAATTTTACCTCATTATAGTGCGGTTTGAGTATCGTTCGGGTCGCCGTTGCGAGCTAAATCATATTCTTTAGACCAATCAAGATCACGGTATTCTTCGCCTCTCGGGTCGGTCTTTATCCATTCAACTAACATATCCAGCATATCCTCGGTCCAGGTATTGCGGTCAATCTGCGCCGTTGTGAACTTGCCCTGACAAATCATTTCAAAGCCGAAATCGTCCTTAACGTGGGTTTTGGCCGCTCCCTCAACAACATCGGCAACAAGATGAGCAGGAATAAAGAGTACTCCGCCACCTGCACCGAATACAATATCTCCGGGCAGATATACCGCGCCGCCAAAGTTTGTAATATCGTTCCAATCCTTCATAACAAACTCACGAATTGGTGTTGGGTCGATTCCTCTGTAATAAACCTGAACATCAGGCACTTGCTTCATTTGCTCAATGTCACGGATACCGCCCCATACTACTGCGCCGCCATTTTTAGTGTGCTTTTGGAGAGCGGTTGTAAGGTTTCCGCCTAAAAAGGTACCCTTATAAATTTTGTCGTACATATCGCAAACTATAACGTCACGCTCATAAAGGTTGTCAACAACCCACTGATTATAGTTACCCTGCAAGCCATCTTCGGCGCCGCGCGCAAATTGAACATCGTGCAGGTCAGGTCGGGTTGGACAATAGGTACAGGTAACGGCACGACCAACCAGTTTGCGGCCGTCGTTATGTAACGTATGCATCGGATTTTCACCGCCGCCAACAAACTGATGCTCATAACCCAGCACAAATATGGGCTTCCACACCTCTTCCAGGGTCATT
>JAGBGJ010000068.1 GCA_017936045.1 Clostridia bacterium | reverse complement strand
GTGCGGAATAACGCCTCCCTTGCCTAAAGGGAGGGGGACCGCTTTAGCGGTGGAGGGATATTCGTATGAAAAGGAGAAATTAAAATGAACAAAGCTACCCGTAAAGCAGTTATCGCAGGTAACTGGAAAATGAATAATACCCCCGCACAGACTACCGCACTTATCAACGAAATGAAGCCCCTTGTAGCAGGCGCTGACTGTGATGTAGTTCTTTGCGTACCTTATGTTGATATTGCCGCTGCAGTAGAGGCTGCAAAGGGCTCTAACATTAAAATCGGTGCCGAAAATGTACACTTCAAGGCTTCTGGCGCATATACCGGCGAGGTTTCCGCCGAAATGCTTACCGCTTGCGGCGTTGAATATGTTGTTATCGGCCACTCCGAGCGCAGACAGTACTTTGGCGAGACCGACCAGACCGTTAACCTTCGCACCCTTGCTGCTGTAAATGCCGGCCTTACCGCTATCGTTTGCGTTGGCGAAACCTTAGAGCAAAGAGAGCTCGGCTACACCGAAACCCTTTTAAAGTATCAAACTAAAATGGCTCTTACAAATGTAACTGCCGACCAGCTTAAGAACATCATCGTAGCTTACGAACCCGTTTGGGCTATCGGCACAGGCGTTACTGCTACCGCCGACCAGGCCGATGAAGGTAACGGCTTTGTTCGTGAAGCTATTGCCGAGGTTTACGGTAAAGAGGTTGCCGAAACCGTTACCGTTCAGTACGGCGGCTCTATGAACGCTAAGAATGCCGATGAACTCGTTTCCAAGGTTAATGTTGATGGTGGACTTATCGGCGGCGCTTCCCTTAAGGCTGAAGATTTCAGTATCATCGTTAAGGCTGCTTCCAAATAATGAGCTTTTACGATAAACTGCACAGCACCGAAATTTATTACCCATCATCAGATGATATAATGTCGGTGCAACTCAAATGTCTGGAAAGGCTTCGTAAATTTAATAGAACCCGACCGACACAGCAAAAGAAAAGGCAGGCAATGCTTAAAAAGATGTTTGCCGAAATAGGAAAAGACTGTTATATTGAACCGCCCCTATATTCAAACTGGGGCGGTCATCATGTTCACTTTGGCGATGGGGTTTATGCCAACTTTGGCCTAACCTTGGTTGATGATACCCACATTTATGTTGGGGACAAAACCATGATTGGCCCGAATGTAACCATAGCAACTGCGGGCCACCCCATACTCCCCGAGCTCAGGGCTCAGGCCTACCAGTACAATGTGCCTGTTCGAATTGGTAAAAACTGTTGGCTCGGTGCAGGCGTTATTATCCTGCCGGGTATCACTATCGGAGATAACTCGGTTATCGGCGCGGGCAGTGTTGTAACCAAGGATATTCCGCCAAACTGCGTAGCAGTTGGAAACCCTTGCAGAGTTCTTCGTGAAATAGGGGAACACGATAGGGAATACTATTATAAAGATAAAAGAATACCTAAAGATATATTAGGAGAATAATATGAAAAAACCTTTAGTTTTAACCATTATGGATGGCTTTGGCTTTAACGATAACAACGATGTTAATGCTATTTTTGCCGCTAAAACTCCCAATTTAGATAAAATTTTCGCCACCTGCCCCACAACCCAAATCGGCGCTTCGGGTATGGATGTTGGCCTTCCCGATGGCCAAATGGGTAACAGCGAGGTAGGTCACACCAATATTGGCGCAGGCCGTGTTGTATATCAGGAGCTTACCCGTATTACCAAGTCGGCCAAAGATGGCGATATGAAGACTAACGAGGCTTTAGTTGCCGCAATAGAAAATGTTAAAAAGAACGGCTCTGCACTCCACCTTATGGGACTTTTGTCCGATGGCGGTGTACACAGCCATATCGAGCATCTTTATGCCCTTGTAGAAATGGCAAGAGATGCAGGTGTAACTGAGATTTATGTTCACGCCCTGCTCGATGGTCGTGATGTTCCTCCCGCTTCGGCTGCCGATTTTATTGCCGCTGCTAACGCTAAGTTTAGCGAACTCGGCGCAGGTAAAATTGCAACCGTTATGGGCCGCTTTTACGGAATGGACCGCGACAACCGTTGGGACCGCGTTGAAAAAGCTTATGCAGCCCTCGTTTACGGCGCAGGTATTAAGACCGATGATGCCGAGGCTGCCGTTCGCGCTTCTTACGAAACTATCGATGCCGATGGCAAGAATTTAACCGATGAATTTGTTCTTCCCACCGTTGTAGAGGGAACACGCAGAATTGCATCAGGCGACAGCGTAGTATTCTTTAACTTCCGCCCCGACCGTGCACGTGAAATCACCCGAACCTTTGTTGACCCCGACTTTGCAGGCTTCGAGCGCAAGGGCGGCAAGCTGGATTTATTCTATGTTTGTATGACCCAGTACGATGCCTCTATGCCAAATGTTGAGGTTGCCTACAAGCCTCAATCCCTTAAGAATACCTTAGGCGAATTCCTTGCAGATAAGGGCCTTACCCAGCTTCGTATTGCCGAAACCGAAAAGTATGCCCATGTAACCTTCTTCTTTAACGGCGGCGTTGAGGTTGAATATAAGGGAGAAGACAGAATTTTAGTTAAATCTCCTGCAGTTGCAACCTACGATATGCAGCCCGAAATGTCGGCTGAACCCGTTTGCGACAAGGTTTGCGAGGCAATAGAGAGCGGCAGGTACGATGTTGTAATTCTTAACTTTGCAAACTGCGATATGGTAGGCCATACAGGTATTTTTGAGGCCGCCGTTAAGGCTGTAGAAACTGTTGACACCTGCGTTGGCAGGGTAGCAGAGGCAACCACAAAAATGGGTGGAGTAATGCTCCTTACCGCCGACCACGGTAATGCCGACTGTATGATAGATACCGATGGCTCGCCCTTTACCGCGCACACCACAAACCCCGTACCCTTTGCCGTTATCGGTAAAGAGTGCAAACTTCGCGAGGGTGGACGTCTTTGCGATATTTCCCCCACAATAATCAAGCTTTTAGGCCTTGCTCAGCCTGCCGAGATGACCGGCGAAAGCATAATAATCGACTAATAAAAACGACCTCAACATAAGTGTTGAGGTCGTTTTTATTTCATATTTAGAAAAAAGAAAGCACTTTCTTCTTTAGCAATTTCTTCTTTTTCGTTAACAACTCTAATATAATCATCTGTAATATCCTTGATGTCTGCACAAGCCTTTGACAGTTTACAGGCGAAAATCAAATTCTTTTTATCCGAAAAGAGGGCGCATTCCTGCAAATTTGAGCGTATGGTAAAAGTTTTGTTATCAACCACTATATTGTTACCTTCTGCTTTTTCAATAATCTCTGAAAAAATATCTGATTCACATATAAAATCGAAAATTCCCTCAAAAACTTCATATAATTCGTAACGCATAAAAACACTCCCAAATAATTCGGTATACTTAAAATAAGTATACTATACACATTATAACACACAATTATCTTAAAATATACTTAAATTAAGATGTTTTGGATAAGACTATGCGAAATAAGAATAATAAGCATTTAGGATTAGAAATAGAACCCGAATTGCATTTTAAATTACACTATATTGCAAAATACGAAGGAAGAAGTGCAAACGGACAAATTTTGTATCTGCTCCGTCAGTATATAAAGGATTTTGAAGAAAAAGAGGGAAATATCAAACTTCCTGAAAAAACCGAGAATAAGTAATGCCAAACATAAAGTGTCCTGCGATTGTAGTAGGGCGCTTGTTTTTGTTGATAGCTACACTGGACTAAAATTCCAAATTAGAAATTTACTTAATTATAATTCTAATTTGGAATTATGTCAACAGGTTATGGGCATATACTTCTAATATAGAATACTGTATTGGAAGTGAAAATAGCGATGAAAACAAGAAAAAAGGAGTATGGCACAAGCAATATGGTTGGCAAAAACATTGAGTTTTTGCGAAAAGAAAAAGGAATAAAGCAGAAGAATATGGTTGCTAAGATGCAAACAATGGGTTGCGATATTAATCCGACAAGCTACTCTAAACTTGAAGGACAGCTCCGTTCAGCAGCTGATAATGAAATATATGTAATTGCAAAAATATTGAATGTTAAAATGGAAGACCTTTTTGAAACGGATGAGTAAAATGTGTTGTTTACGACTTAAAGATTTGCGTGAAGATAAAGATATGGCGCAAAAGGAAGTAGCTGCAATACTTGGAATTGACCAACGGGTTTACAGCAATTGCTAAATTGGGAAAAGAGCTTTGCCGATAAAGCCTTTAATTAAGTTAGCAGATTTTTATAAAACCTCAACAGATTATATACTTGGCAGAACAAATGAAATAAAACCTTATAGATAAACAGTCCTGTTTTTATGCAGGGCTGTTTTGCTGTTAAAAGGCAAAAAACTGTTTACAAAAAGTCTTTATTTTTCTATATTTTTATGCTATAATCTATTATGTATAAATATGTATTTGAAAGGAGTGCCGATATGGCCGTTAAAAAGTTAATAGCATTAGCCCTGTCGGTGCTTTTAACCCTTTGTCTGGCAGGCTGCGATGGCCTTGCCTTTAATGTAGATGAACTGCTTGTTGCCCCAAAGCTTGAAGGGGATATGCACCCTGTTCAGCAGGCGCTGGAGGAATCTACAACCGAAAACATAACACTAAGATATCCTGCCCTTGGCGACTACCGTTCGGCCATTGTTATGAAGGATATAAACAACAACGGCACCAAGGAGGCCTTTGCCTTCTACAGCACCACCACAGCCGATGGCGCCGTTACAATGCACATAAATATTATTGAAAAAAACGACGATGAATGGAAAAGCAAGGGCGATATAAGCCTTATGGGCAGCGGAATAGAAAGCGTATCCTTTGCCGACCTAGATGGCAACGGCAGGCTGGAAATAATTGTTGGCTGGTATATCTTTGGCACTACCGAAAAGCAGGTTGGGGTATACACCTACGAGGGCGAGCTTCTAACCCAACGCGCTATAGAGCCGTACACCCAGTTCGCTTATGCCGACCTCACGGGCGATGGTGTAGATGACCTTGCAGTAATTTACCTTAATTTAACCGAAAAAACATCAACAGCTAAGCTGCTGTCTTTGGGCGATAAGGGAATAATCGAGGTTGGCATTGTTAAGCTTGACCCAAGTGTCAGCGCATACAGCACACCTGTTTTTTCCAAACTGTCGGATAACACTCCCGCCCTTTATATTGATGCCGCTAAGGGAAGCGGTACAATAACCGAAATTATCTGGTGTAAGGATGGGGTGCTAAACGGAATTTACAACCCCGAAACTCCAGAGCTTTCGCTAACTTTTCGAAACAGCACGGTTGCAAGTGGGGATTATAACAATAACGGAATAATAGACATACCCTTGCCCGAGCTTTTGTTATCCACCGCCGAAATGGCCGAATCCGATAAGGTCTTTTACAGCAACTGGTCGGAATTCAGCGGCACCGAATTTAAAACTGTGTCTTCGGCCTTTATGGTTTATGCCGATGGCTACAGCATTACCGTGCCCGAAAATATAAAGCAGAATTTTTTGGTTATAAGAAAAGCCGAAGCGCGCACCCGACTTTTCTATAGCTACAACCCCGATAAAGGCGAGGCAGGGGATGAAATATTCAGAACCGTTGTGGTAACAACCCTTGAATATCATAAAGAAACCTTTGAAAACAGCGGATATACCGAACTCGGCAAAACCGATAATTTAGTGTATCTTGCAAAAATTACCGAAGATAACTCCTACGGTTTCACCGCCGAAACCGTTAAATCAATGTTCGCGTTAATAGAGTAATGGAGGAACAAAAATGAAAAAAATCCTTATAGTAGAAGATGAAGAGGCAATACGCAGCTTTGAAGCCATAAACCTTAAAAGGGTGGGCTACACCACCGTTGAAGCAGGAAGCGGCGAAGAGGCTCTCCAAATATACGATGCCGAGCCCGATTTCGATATAGCTCTGCTTGATATTTCAATGCCGGGTATGGATGGCTTTGCCCTTTGTGAAGAGCTTAGAAAAAGAAGCCAAAAGCTGGGAATTATAATGCTTACCGCCAGAACACAGGAAATGGATAAAATCAGCGGCCTTATGAAGGGCGCCGACGACTATATAACAAAGCCCTTCAGCCCAACCGAGCTTTTGGCCCGTGTTGATTCCCTTTATAGAAGAGTAGGTATGAATACCGCCGCCCCTGCCCCCGTGTCAGATGAAATTACTTTGGGCGATTTCGTGCTTAATACACGCCGCCACACCCTGCTTAAAAGGGGCAAAAATGTTGAACTCACTCAGGTTGAGTTCCAAATTATTGAATACTTCTTTTTAAACCCCGATACCGCGCTTGATAGAACCGATATCTTAACTAAGGTTTGGGGAAGTAGCTATTTCGGTGAAGAAAAAATTGTAGATGTAAATATTAGAAGACTTCGTATGAAAATTGAAGATGAACCATCTTCCCCCAAAAACCTTGTAACCGTTTGGGGTATGGGCTATAAATGGAATAGCCAAAACTAAAAAACAAAAATTCTTAAAGGTGAGGTGAGAGCATTGGAAACCGTAATAAACTTTAAAAGCGTTGCCTGGAAATGGGTATTCAACGTTTTTCTTGTTATATTCTTTATTATTTTTGCTCTCGAAATCATCTTTGGAGTTTTCATAAATTCCTACTACACTAACGAGGTAGAGGCAAAGTCCAAGGAATATGCCCAAAGCTTTATAACTCCGCTAAGGGGTGTTTTGCCCGAAAACTTTGAAATTGCCGCAAGGGATTATTGCGAAAAATTTGAACACAAAAACAAAATGGAGGTTCAAATACTTTCCCCCGGCGGCAGGGTGCTTGTTTCAACCTCGGGCTTTGAATACACCCCCAAAAATATGCCCGATTTTGAACGGGCAATGACAGGTCTTCCGGGCACCTTCCTAGGTAAAAACTCGGTGGGAGAAAGCATACTTGCCGAAACCGAGCTGCTCGCCACCAAGGAGGGCGAGGTATACGGCGCTGTAAGGTTTGTTGTCTCTTTAAGGGAGGCCAACAAGCAAATTCTTGTGGCCTGCATAGTTGCAGTAGCCATTGGTATTGCGTTGCTTACCGTAATTGTATTTTCGGGCCTTTATTTTACAAACTCCATTGTACGCCCCATAAGAGGGGTTAGCAATATGGCAAGAAAAATTGCAATGGGCGATTTTAATTCAAGAATTGAAATTCAGTCCAACAACGAGGTTGGCGAGCTATGCGACTCCATCAACTATATGGCAAGCGAGCTTCAACAAGCCGAAAATATGAAGAACGATTTTATTTCATCGGTGTCCCACGAGCTTCGTACTCCGCTTACCGCAATAAGAGGCTGGGCCGAAACCGCAAAATATTCGGTAGGGTACGATGAAGAAACGGTGCTTAAAGGCCTCGATGTTGTGCTAAAAGAGTCCGAAAGACTGCACCACCTTGTAGAGGAGTTGCTAGACTTCTCCCGTATGAGGAGCGAGCGCTTATCCCTTGATATGGCAAACTTCAATGTAAACCTAATTCTTGCCGAAGCTACCGATATGTATAGGGAGCTTGCCAAAAAACAGTCGGTAGACCTTGTTTATATGAGAAGAAACGAAGAGCTCTTATGCTTTGGCGATGCCAACCGTATTAAGCAGGTCTTCATAAATGTTATAGATAACGCGCTAAAATATAATCAGGCAGGCGGCCAAATTTTAATCGAGCAGGTCTGCGAAGATGACTGTATTCAAATTTCTGTAAGCGATACCGGTGTTGGTATTGCCGCACAGGATTTAGATAGGGTTAAAGAAAAATTCTACAAAGCAAATAAACAGGTCAGGGGCTCGGGCATAGGTCTTGCCGTTGCCGATGAAATTATTAAGCAGCACAACGGCCTGTTGCTTTTAGATTCTACCGAAGGGGTAGGAACAACTGTTAAAATTGTTCTTCCCCTGCTAAAACAAGAAGGAGAAACCAATGAGCTGTAAAAAAACCAGTATCGGTGGCCAGGCATTAATCGAAGGTATTATGATGCGCGGCCCAAAGCGTACAGTAATGGCTGTTCGCAAAAAAGATGGCAGCATTGATATAAGTGAAAGAAGTATAAGTAGTTTTAAGGATAAATATCCTGTACTTAAGCTTCCCATAATTCGCGGCGTAGCAGGCTTTGTGGAATCAATGACTGTTGGCTATAAGGCTATGATGGATTCGGCCGAAATTTCGGGATATTTAGATGAAGAAGAGTTGCAGGCCGAAAAAGAAAAGGCTGAAAAGAAGAATAATTCTGCTTTAATGGCCGCAATTACCATAGTAGCCACAGTGCTTGCAGTAATACTGTCTATAGGGCTTTTCATTTACCTGCCTTCCCTTGCGTTTAAAGGTATAAACTATCTTGTGGGTGGGGTTCTGTCCCCCTTGCAGTCCCTTTTTGAGGGAATACTCAAAATAGCAATCTTTTTAGGCTATATGTATGCCGTTTCCCTTATGAAGGATATCGACAGAGTTTTCCGTTACCACGGTGCGGAGCATAAAACCATCTTCTGCTATGAGGCAGGGGAAGAGCTCACCGTAGAAAATGTTAAAAAACAGGGTCGCTTCCACCCAAGGTGCGGCACCTCATTTATGATTTTAATGCTTATTGTCAGCATTTTTGTAACCTTTGTTTTAGATGCTATTGTACCATGGCTTAAGGGAATTCTTTGGCTTAGAACCATAATTAAGCTGTTGCTTGTGCCAATAATTTGCGGCATTGGTTACGAGCTTATAAAGGTTTGCGGCAAATACGATAACCCTGTTACAAAGGTTATTGCAGCCCCCGGCCTTTGGATACAAAGATTAACCGTTAAAGAGCCGGATGATTCTATGATAGAAATTGCAATCGCCGCAATGAAAGAGGTTATTCCCGAAAACGAGGAAGAGGCAAAGTGGTAATGACACCAAAGCAGGCCGAAATACTAACCGCCCAAATGCTCATCCCCTTTTCGGATGAGCCAAAAAGCGAAGCAAAGTATATAGTGGCACATCTGGCAGAATGTGAGCCCTCACAAATAATTCTAAGCAACAAGGAAATAAGTAAGGCCCAAATAGAGCAAATCGTTCTTAAAAGAAGGCAGGGCATACCGCTGCAGTACATTTTGGGCCGTTGGTGGTTCTATAAATCGGAATTCCTTGTGGGCGAGGGTGTGCTGGTGCCTCGGCAGGACACCGAAACACTGGTAGAAGCGGCGCTGGAGCTTATACGGGATATTAAAGCGCCCCGTGTTTGTGACCTTTGTTCGGGCAGTGGCTGTATAGCTATCAGCATTGCAGGAGATAGGCAAGATGCCACCGTTACAGCTGTGGAAAAATACCCTGCGGCATACAGCTACCTTGAACAAAACATAAAGTTAAATAATGCATCAAATGTTACCCCCAAGCTCTACGATGTGCTGAACGAACCCTTTGGTAAGTATAATTTAATAGTATGCAACCCCCCGTATATCCCAAGAGGGGATGAAAAAGAGCTTTCCAAAGAGGTTTTAAACGAGCCACATACTGCACTGTTTGGTGGGGAAGATGGACTTTATTTCTATAGGGAAATATCTAAAAACTGGAAGCAAAGCCTGGTAAGCGGCGGAATTTTGGCGTTTGAGGTCGGCATAAACGAGGCCGCAGCCGTAGCCGAAATTCTAAAGACAAACGGCTTTACAAATATAGGCTTCAAAAATGACCTGATTGGTATTCAAAGGGTTGTTTTTGGGACAGCAAACAATGTATAATCAAGACAAATAAACATAAAAGGTGGTAAAAACAATGTCAGAAGATAAGAACAAAGCGTTAGCCACAGCCCTCTCTCAAATTGAAAAGCAGTTTGGTCAGGGTGCTGTAATGCGTTTAGGCGAAAATATGGGAATGCAGGTAGAGCACATTAAAACAGGCTCTATCGCCCTTGATAATGCGCTTGGTATAGGCGGAATGCCCAAGGGCAGAATCGTAGAAATCTACGGCCCCGAATCTTCGGGTAAAACTACCCTTGCTCTCCATGTTGTTGCCGAAGCACAAAAGGCAGGCGGCACCGCCGCATTTATCGATGTCGAGCACGCCTTAGACCCCGTTTATTCCAAAGCGCTTGGCGTTGATATTGATTCTTTGCTTGTTTCTCAGCCCGACACAGGCGAGCAGGCACTTGAAATTACCGAAGCCCTAGTTCGTTCGGGCGCTATTGATGTAGTTGTTATCGACTCGGTTGCAGCCCTTGTTCCCAAGGCCGAAATCGAAGGCGAAATGGGCGATAATCACGTTGGTCTCCATGCAAGACTTATGTCGCAGTCGCTCCGTAAGCTTGCAGGCGCAATTTCCAAGTCCAACTGTATTGCAATCTTTATCAACCAGCTGCGCGATAAGATTGGCGTAATTTACGGCTCCAGCGAAACCACAACAGGCGGCCGCGCACTCAAGTTCTATGCATCGGTTAGAATTGATGTAAGAAGAGTTGAAACCATTAAGGTTGGCGGCGAAATGATAGGCTCCAGAACCAGAGCCAAGGTTGTTAAAAACAAGGTAGCACCCCCATTCCGCGAGGCCGAATTCGATATTATGTACGGCAAGGGCATTTCCCACATTGGCGAAATTGTAGATTTAGGTCTTAAGTTCGATATCCTAAAGCGTTCGGGCGCTTGGTTCTATTACGGCGATACTCGTTTAGCCCAAGGAAGAGACAATACCAAGATTCTCTTCGAGGAAAACGAGGCCTTGGCAAACGAGGTTGAGGCAAAGATTATTGCAGCAATGCAGGGCGAAGCAGTAGAAGAAGCCGCAGCAGCCCCGGCTGCCGCACCCGTAGAGGCAGCCCCCGCAGCACCCCGCCGCCGCAAGGTTAACATAGATATCGCAGTAGACGACTAATGAAAATCGTTTCACTAAAGGATAAACGAAAAGGGCTTACCTCAGTCCTTTTAGAAGATGGTTGCGAGCTTTTGCTCGATACCGAAATTGTAATAGCAAACAGTCTTACTCCGGGCGCCGTTTTAGATGACCCGGATAAGCTGCTTTTTGAGTCGGATGTAAAACGGGCTAAAAGCCGCGCCCTTTGGTATTTATCAAGGGGAGATTTAAGCCGCAAAAAGCTGCACGAAAAGCTAATTCAGGGCGGCTTTATGCCAAGCGCCGCTATACAAGCTGTAGAACGAATGGAAGAGCTTTCCCTTATTGATGATACCCGCCTTGCCCAAAGGCTTTATGAATATCTAAGTGAAAGCGGAGCCTCAAAAAGGGAAATACTTTATAAGCTTCAAAACAAGGGTATACCCTCAGATATCGCAAAGCAGATAATCGAGGCGGACGAAAGCAGTGAATCCGAAAAACTTAAAAAACTAATTAAAACAAAATATGCATTAAAACTTCATAATGAAGAAAATGTGAAAAAGGTGTTTGCCGCCTTAATCAGAAAAGGCTACAATTATTCCGATGTAAGGGAAGCTTTAAAGGCATATAGCGAAGAACTGGAAAATAGCGAGGAATTCTAATGGCATATAAGGTTAGTGTGGTATCTTTAGGATGCCCTAAAAATCAGGTAGATGCTGAAATGATGCTGGCATCTCTTTTAAAGGCAGGCTTCGAGCTTTCGGTAAACGAGGCCGAGGCCGATGCAATTATAATTAATACCTGCGGCTTTATTGAATCGGCCAAGGCAGAAGCAATAGAGAATATTTTGGAGTGTGCCGCATATAAAAAAGATGGCAACCTAAAGGCATTAATTGTAACAGGCTGCCTTGCCGAACGCTATAAGGATGATGTTACCGAGGAAATCCCCGAGGTAGACCTTGTTGTGGGAATCGGCTCCAACAGCAATATTGCCGAGCTCACCAAAAACGCCATTGAGGGCAACTGCAAAAACTCCTACGGCCCTAAGGAAGACCTCGACTTAAACGCAGACAGACTGCTTGGCGGCTACCCGTTTTCGGCTTATATTAAAATATCCGATGGCTGTAATAATTGCTGCACCTACTGCGCAATTCCCAAAATTCGCGGAAAAATGCGCAGCCGCAGGATAGAGGATGTTGTAAAAGAGGCCGAAAGGCTTGCAAGCGAAGGCGTAACCGAGCTTATTGTTGTAGCGCAGGATACCACCGCCTACGGCGAAGATATTTACGGTAAGCCTATGCTGGCCGAGCTTCTGCGTGAGCTTTGCAAAATAGAAAAGCTCCACTGGATTAGAACTTTATATACCTACCCCGAAAGAATTACAGATGAACTGCTTGATACCATTGCCCAAAACAAAAAGCTGGTTCGTTATTTGGATATACCTCTTCAGCATGCCGATGGCGAAATACTTAAAAGAATGAACCGCAAGGGCAACAGGGAAAGCCTTACCGCATTAATTGATAAAATAAGGGCAAAAATCCCCGATATAACCCTTAGAACAACCTTTATAACAGGCTTCCCCGGGGAGAGTGAAGAGCAGTTTTGTTCCCTTCACGAATTCATAAAAGAAACCCGTTTCGACAGGCTCGGTTGCTTTACCTATTCACCCGAGGAGGATACCATTGCCGCCGAGTTTGAAGACCAGATAGATGAGCAAATAAAGGCCCGCCGAATGGAAATAATAATGTAGGACCAAAGCTACATAGCCGCTGAGAAGAACGAAGAAAAAATCGGCTCGGTGGTTGAGGTTTTAATCGAGGGCTGGGATGACTATATTAAAAGCTATTTTGGCCGAAGCGGGGCCGATGCCCCCGAAATTGACGGCAAGGT
>JAGBGJ010000067.1 GCA_017936045.1 Clostridia bacterium | reverse complement strand
ACTACCACTAAAAATTTTCATTTTTAAGTGCTTCGCAGTTTTGTAATTTTCAAATTTATATTCGAGGCGAAGCCGAAAAATGCAGGAATACTGCCGTATTTCAAGGCTTTTCGGCAAGCTTTCGCATTAAATTTGTTTTCCAAAACCGATACTGCTCTATGGAGTGTGTCCCTTGGGCGGTCTTTTTTTATTGGGGAACAGGGAAAGGGTTTATTAATTATTTTTCTTTATTCTTTCTAAAAGTATTACAAGTAAAGGCACTAAAACAATTTGCACAATAATGCCGGGGATAGCGTTTGTGAATGCGCCGGCCATAAAGGCTGCAAGGGTAAAGCTGCCGCCGCCGGCCGCAAAGCAAATATACATTGCCGCGCCCCAAACAATTCTTCCCGCAAGCATTGCCGTAAGCAGGGAAAGATAGAGATAGGGCTTCTTTTTGGGTAAAAGCTTATAAAGCAGGCCCGACATAAGTCCATACATAGCAAGCTCAAAGGTCATACAAATGGCTGTTGGGAAAAATTGCGGCATTCCAAGGGTAAGGCTGCGGAAGAGCGGGGCAATTACGCCAACTGCAGCGCCCCAGGCAGGGCCGCAAATAAAGCCACAAAGCAGTACGGGAATGTGCAAAGGGCAAAGCATTGCGCCGATTTCGGGAATTTGACCCGTTAAAAAGGGCATAACGTATGCCAGCGCCAAAAAGAGCGCAGATAAAATCATTTTTACTAAACCTTGGTTTTTCAATTTTTTCTTCCTTTCAAATAAAAAAAGCACCACTACCCCTGCAGGGATAATGATACTTTCATAGCATCGGTTACAAAACAGTATAATTAAAAAAGAAACTTCAGTTTCTGCAAACGTTCTTCAGAACGGGGTAATTATAACACGAAAAAAGCGCTGTGTCAAGACTTTTTTTCAAGAATTTCGGCGAGCTTTGCAAGGGTATCGGAAATAATAGCAGCAGTGCCTAGGTTGGGCACACCTGCAACTAAGTTTTCGCATTTATTCATTGGAAGAAGAATACGAACAGCCGCTGATTTTGAAACGGCAAGGGCCATTTTTTCGGTTATTTCGCCAAGCAGGGAATCGGCAATAACAATGCCGATAGGGCCAATAATAACATCGGCCTTGCGGCAGGCAACAACCACAGGGTTTTCGCCGGTAGCCGCATTTTTTGCGCCGGCCTTTAGCATGGCCGAGGTTGCAACCGCGTTTGTGCCAATAGCGGTTAAACTTATGTTTTCAAATTTATTGGTAATTTCCTTTATAAGCTGGGCGCCGATTTGTCCGCCCTGCCCATCAATAACAAGAATGTTCATATTCCACCTCAATTTGTTTTAAGTAATTATACTACACAGTTATACCTCTTTGCAAGAAAGAATAAATAATAATGAAATCTTATGTTACGCATAAAATGAAATCAAATCCGTTTCATCCGCCGCAGCGGATTTCATTCCGCAAGGAATTTCATTCGTTTCCCGAAGGAAACGGATTTAATCGAAATAAAAAAAGACCGCCTATTGGCGGTCAATTTTTTATTTCTTATTACGGAAGCCCTGGCGGGGTCTTCTGGGCTTTCTTTCTTCTTCGGCGCCATCATCTTCAACTACTGCGCCTTCGATTTCAACAAGAGCATCTCTGCGGGAGAGGTTGATTCTGCCCTGGTCATCAATTTCGGTAACCTTAACGATGATTTCATCGCCAACAGCAACAACATCTTCAACCTTTTCGGTTCTCTTAACATCAAGCTTGCTGATGTGAACAAGGCCTTCCTTGCCGGGTGCAATTTCAACAAATGCGCCGAAGGTCATAAGGCGGGTAACCTTGCCGCGGTAGATAGAACCGATTTCGGGGTCGTTTGCGATGGTTTCAACAATCATAAGAGCGCGCTCGGCATTTTCGCCGTTAACAGCGGTAATGAATACCTTGCCATCATCATCAATGTCAATTTTACATTCGCAGTCGGCCTGAATCTTCTGAATAACCTTTCCGCCCGAACCGATAACCTCGCGAATCTTATCGGGGTGAATGGTGGTTTGAAGCATTTTGGGAGCATACTTGCTAACTTCTGCACGAGGCTCGGCAATAGCTTTAAGCATAACCTCATCGAGGATGTAGTTTCTTGCTTTGTGAGTTTTAGCAAGGGCTTCCTTAATGATTTCGGGGGTAAGACCGTGAACCTTTAAGTCCATTTGAATTGCGGTGATACCGGCCTTGGTACCTGCAACCTTGAAGTCCATATCGCCGTGGAAGTCTTCAAGACCCTGAATGTCAACCATTGTCATCCAACGGTCGCCCTCGGTGATAAGACCGCAGGAGATACCTGCAACGGGTGCCTTAATGGGAACACCAGCATCCATAAGTGCAAGGGTAGAACCACAAATTGAGCCCTGTGAGGTGGAACCGTTAGAGGAGAGAACCTCGGAAACAAGGCGGATGGTGTAGGGGAATTCTTCTGCCGAGGGGATTACGGGAACAAGTGCGCGTTCAGCAAGTGCACCGTGTCCAACCTCGCGGCGGCCGGGGCCACGGCTGGGCTTGGTTTCGCCAACAGAATATGAAGGCATATTGTAGTGGTGGATATATCTCTTTTCGGTTTCGTTGTCGATACCATCGAGTAACTGGCTGTCACGGATAGAGCCGAGAGTAGCAATGGTTAATACCTGAGTTTGACCACGGGAGAAAAGACCCGAACCGTGTACGCGGGGAAGAATACCAACCTCGCTGTAGAGGGGGCGGATATCATCAATACCACGGCCATCTACACGCTTGCCCTCATCAAGAAGCCAGCGGCGAACAACAAATTTCTGAAGCTTGTACATACAGTCATCAATCTTCATTTCCTGTTCGGGATAGATTTCATCGAACTTTTCGTGAACCTTGTCGTAGATGGGAAGCATTCTCTCATCACGAACATTCTTGTCATCGGTATCAAGTGCGAACTTAACATCATCAATAGCGAATTCCTTAATAGCCTCGAACATTTCGGTGTCGGGGTTAGAGGATTCGAAGGAGAACTTCTCTTTGCCGATTTCAGCTACGATTGAGTTGATAAATTCAACGATTTTCTGGTTTTCTCTATGACCTGTCATGATAGCATCGAACATAACATCATCGGGCACTTCGTTAGCGCCTGCCTCTATCATTGCAACAAGGTCAGAGGTGGAAGAAACGGTAAGCTGTAAATCGTTCTTAGCCTGCTGTTCTGCGGTGGGGTTAAGAACAATTTTACCCTCTACAAGACCAACCGAGATACCCGAAATGGGGCCTTCCCAAGGAATATCAGAGATAGAAAGGGCAATGGAAGCACCAATCATAGCAGTGATTTCAGGGGAGCAGTCGGGGTCTACCGACATAACGGTACAAACTAAGGATACATCGTTTCTCATATCCTTGGGGAAGAGGGGGCGAACAGGTCTGTCAATTACGCGGGAAGCGAGAATTGCCTTATCGGAAGGCTTGCCCTCGCGGCGTGTAAAGGAGCCGGGGATACGGCCTACGGAATAAAGCTTTTCTTCAAAGTCAACTGAAAGGGGAAGGAAATCAATTCCATCTCTGGGCTTAGCCGAAGCGGTTGCTGCGCAGAATACGCTGGTTTCGCCATAGCTGATAAGGCAGGAGCCGTTGGCAAGCTGGCCCATTTTACCGGTTTCAACCTTTAAGGGGCGGCCGGCAAATTCGGTTTCAAAAACTCTTACATTTTCGTACATTTTTTACCTCCAAAAAAAATAAATTTTTCGGGCGCCGTGTTAAGCAATAAAGCCAACACCAAAGGATTTTGATGCTCGATTTACCGCTTTACACAAGGCGACCCTTTTTGTTTAAAAAATATTGAAGCAGACCGTAAATAAGGCATACGGTCTGCTTTTTGACAAATTATTTACGGATGCCAAGACGTTTAATGATTGCACGGTAACGCTCGATGTCTACCTTGGTAAGGTAAGCTAAAAGGTTACGTCTGTGACCAACCATTTTAAGAAGACCTCTTCTGGAGTGATGGTCCTTACCGTGTACCTTAAGATGCTCGGTGAGCTCGTTGATACGGGTGGTAAGAAGAGCAATCTGAACTTCAGGAGAACCGGTATCACCCTCGTGGGTAGCATACTCGGCAATAATAGCCTGCTTCTGTTCTGCTGTCATTATTTTCACCTCATTTAATATTTTGTCCGCCGGTAAACAAAGCCAAAGGTCATAGGTGTTCCTCAAAAAAGAGGCAGTCGCCTAAAGCCTTGTAAACGGTAGCCATAATAGTATAGCACAAGTGTGCAAAAAAGTAAAGAACTTTTTTCAGGTTTAAGGTTTCAGGTTTCAGGTTTAAGGTTTAAGGTTTAAGGTTTCAGGTTTAAGGCTGCGAGGGGTATCGCTTACACCTTACACCTTACACCTTACACCTTACACCTGCGTACTGTCCTTCGTTTCCCGTATTTCATCGCCCGATAAAACATACGGGTTGCGGAAGAACTTCTTTATCGGCTTTTCGGGGGTGGGCTCACGCATTTCTTCTTCAAATTTTTTGGCGTAATCTTCGGGATTTACGGTTTGTTCGGCATCTTTTTTGCGAAAACGCTGTGTTAGAAGCAGTGCGCCGCCAATAAGAGCCATTGCGCCCAGCCAAAGGGCCGCAAAGGATATAAAATCTGCAATAGTTTCCATTATTTACCTTCCATCATCATACCAACATAGTCGGCAATAAGCTTTACACAGTTTTCTTTGCCAACCTTGGCAGAGTTAAGTGTCATATCATAGTTTACGGGGTTTGTCCAATAATTTCCGCCGGTTACATATTTATAAAATTCGGCGCGATATTTATCGGTTTCGGCTATAAGCTTATGCGCTTCCTCTTCGGTTACATCCATTTTACGCATAACATTATTTAGGCAAAAATCTCTTGGAGCCTCTATATAAAAGCTGAAAACATTTTCGAAATCCTGCAGCACAAAATCTGCCGCCTTGCCTACGATTACGCAGGATTCGCTTGCGGCAAGCCCCTTTATAATTTGGGCTTCATAGGCAAAAAGCTCATCGTTAGAAACAAAGTGAGATTCGGGATAAGGGGAAAGGCTTTCCTTTATTGTGTGTATAAAAGAGGGCTTTAACAGCTTTTCATCGGCCTCGGCAAAAACCGAACGGTCAACGCCGCTTAGGTGGGATGCAAGGGTTAAAATGCTGTGCTCATAGCACTTAACACCAAGCGCTTTTGCAACTGAATGGGCAATTTCTTTTCCGCCGCTGCCAAAGCCGCGGGCGATAGTTATAACAAAGTTTTTACTCATAAAAAGACCCCCGAAAAAATATCTTTTCTTCATTTTATTACAAAGGAGAATAAATTTCAAGGGCTTTAAAAGAATATTTGGTATAGCAACAAAATGAATAGGGTTGCGGGAGCAAAAAGGCCTAAGGAAAGAGAAAAAAGTCGGCGGGGCAGGGGGTGCGTTTCGTTTTTATTTATCTCGCTAAGCAGGGCGGCTTTAAGGGGAGGTCTGCAAAACAAAACGGTTTCAACCAGCCCTGCAAAAATTATTAAAAAGGGTACAATTTCGTTATCTATAAGCTTTAGCGCTTCAAGTCCGCGCCCCTGCAGTAAAAAGCTGCCCAGAAGCAGGGATAAAAGGCTGAGCCCAAGCGCCCAAGCGGTATCGCTTCCGCCAAGTGAAAAGGTAAAAAATTCGGTGGCGCTTTTAAGGTATGCAAATAGGGATGCGAGGCAGAGCACCCCTACCGAAAGGTAGAAAAGAAAGCAAACGGCGGAGCCTGCCGCCCCAAGGGAGGAAAATGCGGCGGGATACACCGAAAAGGAGGAAAAAAGCGAGCCTTCCCCTTGCCTGCCGGCCGCAACAAAGATAACAGTGCCGCCAAGGGATACGGCAAGGTCGCAAAGGGCAACGGCAATACCGCACCGAACAATGCCCTCTTTTTTATTTAGGCAGGCGCCGTAGGAAACCAGCACACCAACCATTAGCGAAAGGCTGAAAAAGACCTGTCCCATAGCATCTATCCAAAATTTAGAGCTACAGAAAACGGCGGGGTTAAACCTTAAAAACGAAAGGATTTTGCCCCCTGAATTTATAACGCAAAAAACGGCAAAGCCAAAAATTATAACTGCGGCAAAAATAACCGAAACGGTAGAAATGGCGCCAAGTCGCCGCGCATCCCCAAAGCAGAGAAAAACAGCGGCCCAAGAAAACACAAGGGCAAACAGCAGCGTAGGGGAAAAGCGGCCGGGGAAGATTATGGGGGTAAAGACCTCGGCAGGGGGCAGGGTAGGAGATAAAAGCTTATAAGAAAAGACCGCCGCCAGAACCACAAAGGAAAAAAGCACGGCATAATAGGTCATAACAATAAAGGAGTTGGCCGAGCACAAAAAGCCCAGCGGAACCGCACGCCTATCGGCCGAGGCAAAGCAGTAGGTGGCATTTTTGCCAAACAGTCTGCCAAGGGCAACTTCGCTTAAAAGCAGGGGAACTCCCACCACAAACAAAAGTATTATGTAAACCAAAATATAGGCTGAACCGTAAAGTGAGCAAAGGGCGGGGAAACGGAACAAATTACCAAGCCCCACCGCCGCGCCAACGGCTGTCATTATAAAGGTTAGTTTGGAAGAAAACATAGAAACCTCCGGCTTCGTTGCCCACTAATCACTGAAAACTAAAAAGGACTGTTACATTTTACTGTAACAGTCCTTTTTTTATTCGGATTTAAAAAGCTTAGAAAACAAAGAAACACCTTTGTTTTTGGGGAAATAAGGGTAAACTTTAATTACGCAGGGCTTAAATTCAGCACAGCCTTCGCAAAAGTCTTCTGCAAGGGAAACCTGATTTTCGGTTAAGTCTTTGCCCCAAAACTTATTAAAACACTCCAAACAAAATTCAGCCACAACGCCACTCCTTTATGATATTTAATATCAGTTTATATCATAAAACAACATTTTGCAATAGTTTTGGATACAATTAAATCAAAGGAGTGTTGTGTATGAAGCCTCTTAAACAGCAAATAAGCATTACCATAGATGAAGATATACTTGAAAAGGCTAAAAAGCTAGCCGAAATTGACGACAGGTCTTTATCGCAATTTATTAACATTGCGGTTAAGGAATATGTTAAAAAAATTACCGAAGAAAACCTGCCAACTGCCAACTAATCACTGAAAACTAAAAAGGACTGTTACATTTTACTGTAACAGTCCTTTTATTATGCGTGTTTTTTATATGCGGTGGGGGAAAAAAGAATTAGTATGGGGAAGAGCTCCAGCCTTCCTGCCAGCATATTAAAGCAAAGAATTAACTTTGACCAGCCCGAATAGAAGCCGAAGTTTTCGGCAGGGCCGACCTGACCCAGACCCGGTCCGACGTTGTTGATAGAGGTTGCAACCGAGGTAAAGCCGGTTATTGGGTCTACCCCATCTATTGCGGTAATTAAAAAGGCCGAAAGTACAAAGAGTGTGCCGTACATAATAATAAACGAGGTGGCACCGCGGATAATTTCATTATCTACCGCTTTACCGTTCATTTTAACCGAAATTATTGCCTTTGGCTGGCTGATGTATTTAATCTCTCTCTTTCCGTTTTTAACAAGCAGCATAATTCGTGAAACCTTAATGCCGCCCGCGGTTGAGCCTGCACAGCCGCCGCAGAACATAAGCAGCACCAAAAGAAGGTGGGAAAGCGAAGGCCAAACGTTAAAGTCTATGCTTGAAAAGCCTGATGTAGTCATAATAGAGGCAACCTGGAAAAAGGCGTGGCGGAAGGAAAATTCAAAGCCGTTTTCGGAATAGAGCCGCAGGAAAATATTTCCCGCAACAAAGGCGGTGGCAACGGCAAAGATTGAAAGATACCATTTAAGCTCCTCGTTTTTAAATACCTTGACAAACTGACCTATAACCAAAAGGTAAAAAAGGTTAAAGTTTGTGCCGAAAATAATCATAACTACGGCAATTACGTACTGGCTGTAGGCCGAATAGGAGGCAATCGAATTGTTCTTAACTCCAAATCCGCCCGTGCTTGCAGTGGCAAGGGAGTGGTTAACCGCCTCAAACAAATTCATATCGCCTAAGGTCAGCATAACGATTTGTGCAAGGGTTAAGGCGAAATAAAGTCCGTACATAACGCGGGCTGTTTCGGCAAGCTTTGGCACAAGTTTATCAACCGAAGGTCCCGGTACTTCGGCGCGCATAAGGTGCATATAGCGGGATTGCTTGTTGTCTGATTTAGGCATTACGGCCAAAAGGAAGACAAGCACACCCATACCGCCAACCCACTGGGTAAGGCTGCGCCAAAGCAGGATACTTTTAGGCAGCGCTTCAACATTTGAAAATATGCTGGAGCCTGTTGTGGTGAAACCCGAAACCGATTCGAAAAAGGCGCTTGCAAAAGAGGATGTTTCTCCGCTAAGCAGGAAGGGCAGGGCACCCACGGTTGACATTAGTATCCAGGCAAAGCCAACGCAGATAAAGCCATCTTTGGCAAAAAGGGAACGGTCATGCTTTTTGGGGTTAAGGGTTAAAACAAAGCCTACCACCAGCGAGCAAAAGGAAGGGAGCAAAAAGGGCAGGGGCGATTCCTTATAAATTATGGCGCAAACTGCAGGCAAAAGCAGTATTGCGGCGGCGGCAAAAAGAATTTTGCCAAGCACATATAAAACAGATTTAAGTCGCATAAGGACTCCTTATTTGAGAATTTCCCCAAGGGAGGAAAGGGCTTGGGATGTTATTACAATAACGCTGTCGCCGGGGTTTATAACGGTGTTACCATCGGGGATGATTACCTTTTTGCCCGAGCTTACGCAGGCGATGATGTTGCCTGCCTTAAATTCTAAATTGCGAAGAGGAGTGCCCACAAGTGCGGAATCCTCTCTTGCAATAAATTCGGCAGCCTCGGCGCCGCCATCAAGAATTTTATAAAGGGTTTTAAGGCTTTCGCCGCTAACCTTTTCAACCGCCCTTATATAACGGAGAATGATGGCTGCGGTGTTGGTTTTTGGGCAGACAACGCTACAGTCCTTAAGCATTGCGGCGGTCATCTTGGCAAGCGGGTCGCGGTTAATTTTACAAATGGTTTTTCTAACCCCCTGCTGGGCCGCATACATAGAAAGAATGATGTTCTCTTCATCGATATTCGTAAGGGCAACGGCCGCATCGAAATCGGCAAGTCCTTCTTCGGTTAAAATATCGGTATCGGTGCCGTCGCCGCAGATAATTGAAGCACCGTCAAGCTGAGCTTCAAGCTGGATTGCACGTTCCTTGTTAACCTCAAGCAGCTTTACGAATTTGCCTGCCTTTAAAAGGGCCTTTGCAAGGTAAAAGGAGGTGCGGCTACCGCCCACAATAAGCACAGATTTAATTTTTTTCTTTTGAAGCCCAAGATCCCTAAACGCGGCGGGCAGGGTGTGCCTTGAAGCGGTAAAGTGGAGCCTGTCGCCGGGTAAAATTACAAAATTACCATCGGGAATAATAACCTCATCCCCACGCTTTACGGCGCAAATAAGAATGGAAACATCTATTGCCTGTTTTAGGTTTTTAAGGGGCAGGTTTGCCAGGGGAGATTCCTCTGTAACAAGAATTTCGGCAAGGTCAATTCGGCCCTTGGCGAAGGTTTCTATCTTGGAGGCCGAGGGGAAGTCGATAATTCTTGCAATTTCAAGGGCGGTTTCGAATTCGGGGTTAATAAGCAGGTCTATTCCCAGCTTGTTTTGCATAAAGAGCAGCTGGTCGGAATATTCGGCATTGCGAACGCGGGCAATGGTTTTTTTTGCACCCGATTTTGCCGCCAGCATACAGCTCATAATATTAAGCTCATCGTTACCGGTAACGGCAATAAAGCAGTCGCAGCCCAGAACCCCCGTTTCCTCTTGAGTTTTGAATGCGGCGCCGTTACCGACATAGCCGATAACATCGTTTTCGTTAACCAGCGCTTCAATAACACGGCGGTTAAAATCAATTACCGTAATGTTGTGGTTTTCAAGCGCCAAAAGCTTTGTAAGGTTAGCTCCGATTTTTCCGGCACCAACAATAATAATATCCATTTTGCACCTTCCGCAAATAAAGTTTAATTTGTGAAACTATTATATACCATATTTTGCAAATGTTCAAGTTTTGCTGTAAAGAGCCCAAAAATGGTAAAATATTCTTTGCGTTTTTACTGCAAAAGGGTGAAAAAGTGCGGTTTTTTGTAGAAAATGCACAACACGAAACCCAAATATTGTTAAAAGCTCCGAAAAGCAACACTCATTATGTAAAAAACGGTTTTTTATACGGATTTTAGGCTTTTGTTTGGATAAATAAATGACTATTTATTGTGAACAATTTTCAGCAAGAATACAACATATTGACCACAAGCGCCCTGTTTTATTGGGATATTTTGACTATTTATGAAAAAAACACTTAACAAATTGGCAATAAAATCTCAGCAGGATTGTCCGTATTAAAAGAAGGATTGTGTATTTATTTAATTGCTTGAATAGTATATAATATTATAACAAAATGTCATAATATGGGCTTTTATTTCTATAGCGCCCCGCAAAAAACGGGCACAAAAGAAGCAAAATCCGTATTGTCATTTAACAAAACAAAGGGAGATACAAACATGCGCAAGAATTTATTAAAACTCATTGCCATCCTTGCTGTTATAGCCGTTGCTATGACCTGCATGCCGTTTGCCGCCTTCGCTGAATCCGAAGAGTCAGGCGCGGCAGGGGATGCACCTGCTCTGCTCCTTAGCAGTAGCAAAGAGTTAAAGCCGTATAAAACCTACCTGGCCGAAAACTCTTCCGCAAAGCAGGCAACCGAATCGGTTTATGTAGATGGCGCCGAAGGTGTGTTCGCACCTGCCGAAGGTAAGAACAGCTCGGCCGAAGCCAAAACCGATTATGCAGTTAAGGTTAAATCTAAGGATGAAACCAGAGATGTAATAGATTGGCAGGGCGGCTACGGTACCGTTACATACACCGTGGACATCCCTGAGGATGCTTATTACAACCTCTATCTGGAATTTTTACCCCCCGAAATAGGCGTTAACGTTGAGCTTGGCCTTCTTTTCGATGACCAGACCGAGTTTGCCTTTGAGGGAGCAGATTCTATTGAATTTTCCCGTGATTGGATAAATGTTCCCACCGAAGACGGAAAAAAGTGGCGTGAAGATGCCAACGGCAACCAAATCGCACCAGAGCAGCAGCTTACAGGCGAGCTTGTAGAGCGCCTTGCTACCGATGACACAGGTGTTGCTGTTGAGCCCTACCTTTTCTATTTGACTGCAGGAACCCACAAGGTTAAGCTTGTAGGCTTGGGCCATAATGTGGTTATTTCCAAAATCGGCTTTACAGCCCCCGAACAAACCCTTTCTTATAAGGAGTATTTCGATGAAAGCAAGTTTTCCGAAATGACCGAGGTAGGGGATATTGTTATTCAGGGTGAGGATGCCACAATTAAAAGCGACAACTCCCTTATTCCTAAAACCAACAACGGAAGCAACGATATGATTCCGGTTGACCCGTATCTTACCCTTATAAATAACATAGGCGGCACCTCTTGGCAGAGTGTTGGCCAAAAAATTGAGTGGAACTTTGAGGTTGAAACCGCAGGCTACTACCAGTTCAGCGCACGCTATAAGCAAAGCGATGTTGTTAACGGCGAAAGCTGGCGCTGGCTGAAGATAGATGGCAAAACCCCCTTCGCCGAAGCTAAAACACTTAACTTTTCTTACGATACACAGTGGAAAAATTACATATTCGGCGAAACCGAGGGCAAAAAGGTTACCCCCTATTACATTTGGCTTGAAAAGGGAACCCACACCATTTCCTTAGAGGTTACCTTAAGCGAGCTTGCCGATGCATACGACCGCCTTTTCGATATTGTTGAGGCTATCGGCGATATGTATCTCCAAATCGTTATGATTACATCGGAAAACCCTGATGTTAACCGTTCTTACGAGCTTTTCCGCCAGATTCCCACCTTTACCGAGGTTTTAGAGACCGCATCTAAAGATTTAAAAAGTCTTGTCAAGGACATTCAGGAAAGTACAGGTGCACGCGGTTCGCAGTACATTGCTGCAATGAATAATATGGACCGCGTTATAAACCAAATGCTTGACGCTCCCTTTATTGCACATATTTATGTTCAGGATTATTATTCCAACTACACCACCCTTTCTTCCTGGCTCAGCGAAATGAAGAAGCTTCCCGTTACTATTGATGAGATGTGCTTTACTCCCGCAGGCGGAAAGGCACAGTATAAAAAGAGCAACTTCTTCCAGTCCTTTGGATTTGAAGCAGTAAGACTTTATTCTTCCTTTGTAAATGACTATACATTATATAAAGAGGGCGAAGGCAAAGATGCCCTGAAACTCTGGGTTAACTGGGGCCGCGACCAGACAATGGCGCTTAACGCCCTAATTCAGGATTCCTTTGTTAAGGAAAAGGGAATTGATGTTAACCTGCAAATTGTTTCCTGTTCGCTTATTAACGGACTTCTTGCAAACAACTTCCCTGATGTTCAGTTCTATCTTTCCCGTACCGCACCCGTTAACTACGGAATGCGCGGCGCCCTTTTAGACCTTACTCAGTTCGATGACTATAAAGAGGTGCTCAAGCGTTATCAGCCGGGTGCAGAAACCCCCTATTGGTATAACGGCGCACTTTACGCTATCCCCGATAGTCAGGGCTTTATGTGTATGTTCTACCGCACCGATGTGTTCGAGGATTTAGGACTTACCGTTCCCAACACCTGGGAGGAGTTCCTCTACTGCGCAACCATTATTCAGCGCTATAATATGGACGTTTATGTTCCGTATACCCAAATCACAACCGCAACCACGGTAGATGCAGGTGTAGGCAGCCTTCACCTCTATCCCACAATGTTAATGCAAAACAACATTCCTTTATATAATAAGGAAGGCAACGCAACAAACATTAACAATGTAAGAGCTATTCAGGTGTTCGAAGAGTGGACCGAAATGTACACCGATTACGGCTACCAAAAGCAGGCCGATTTCTATAACCGCTTACGTAACGGCTCAATGCCCTTAGGTATTGCAGGTTATTCTACATACTTTACAATTTATTCTGCCGCTCCCGAAATTGATGGCCGTTGGGCAATTGCCAATGTACCCGGAACATTAGACCCCGAAACCGGCAAAATTAACAGACAAACCGCAGGCTCCGGCTCGGGCGCAGGCATTGTTAAGGCTTCTCCCAGACCCGACAAAGCTTGGGAATTCCTTAAGTGGTGGACCTCGGCCGATATTCAGACCCGTTATTCAAACAACGTAGAATCCATTCTTGGACTTCTCGGCCGTAGCACAACCGCAAACGTTGAAGCCTTTAACAGACTTGGTTGGGACCCCGAAGACCTTGCCGCCCTTAACGAGCAGTGGAGCTATGTTGAAGAGGTTCCCGAGGTACCGGGTTCATACTACACCGCACGTGCCATTGACCAAGGCTTCTGGTCGGTTATCAACGATGGCATAAACGCTAAGGATGCTATTAACAAGTGGTCCTTAGTGGCGGATAAAGAAATCGCACGCAAAATTGAAGAATACAGCTAAAGGAGGGGAAGATAAATGACAAAAACAACTAAAGTTTCAAGGCTTCGCAAAAAAGATGCGTTTTTAGAACAGTTGCCGCTTGTTGGTATGCTGGCGCCGTTCTTAATATTCTTTTTGCTGTTCACAATTATTCCTATCTTCTCTTCCATTGCCCTTTCCTTCACATCCTACGACCTTATTTCAACACCTAAGTTCCTTGGAATCGGCAACTATGAAAGAATGTTCGTTTTCGATGACATTTTCGGAATAGTTGTTAAAAACACACTTGTATTTGCAATCATTGCAGGACCTATCGGCTTCCTTTTAGCCTTTGTGCTTGCTTGGTTCGTTAACGAATTTTCGCCCTTTGTAAGAACTGTGCTTTCCTTTATGTTCTACACCCCCTCCCTTGTAGGCGGCGGTTTGTTCATCTGGCAGGTTCTCTTCTCGGGCGATGCATACGGTTACCTTAACAGTATGCTTTTATCGGTTGGACTTATTACCGAGCCTATTACCTGGCTTAAAACACCCCAGTACCTTATGCCAATAGTTATTATCGTTCAGCTTTGGCAAAGTATGGGTGTATCCTTCCTTTCCAATATTTCAGGTCTTCAGAACATTGGCGACGAGCTTTATGAGGCAGGCGCTATCGACGGTATCAGAAGCCGTTGGCAGGAGCTTCGCTTTATAACCCTTCCCCAAATGAAGAATATGCTGCTCTTCTCTGCAGTAATGCAGATTCAGTCCAGCTTCTCTGTCAGCTCTATCGCTATCGAGCTTGCGGGCTTCCCCTCAACTCAGTATGCGGTAGATACCATCGTTTCACACATGGCCGATATGGCCACAGTTCGATTCGAGTACGGCTATGCCTCGGCAATCGCAGTAATCCTGTTCATTATGATGGCAGGCACGCGTATGCTTATCGGTAAGGTCCTCTCGCTGATAGGAAAGTAGGTGCTGTAATATGAAATTCAAATTTAAAAAACCACAATTTGCAGCATTCAAAAAGAAGAGCAGCTTTGCACGCCGCTTTACCCGTTCTAAGATTGGTAACTTCTTCTACTGCACCTTCCTTGTTGCAGGCGGTCTTTTCTCGGTATTGCCCCTTATCTATTCGGTAGTAACCTCATTTAAGCCTATTGATGAGCTTTTAATCTTCCCGCCTCGCTTCTTTGTACAGCGCCCCACCATTGCAAACTACTTGGCGCTGCCCGACCTGCTTTCTAACCTGCAGGTACCCCTTTCCCGTTATATAGCTAATAGCTTACTTATTAGTATTATTACTACATTCCTATATATAATAATATCCTCTATGGCCGCTTTCGTTCTGGCCAAGGCTAAGTTTAAGGCAAAGAACGCCATTTTCTGGACCGTTCAAATGGCACTTATGTTCAACGCCTACACCCTTTCAATTCCTTCCTATTTAATATACGCTAAGATGAACATCATCGATACATATTGGGTATATCTGCTGCCCTCGCTGGCAGATACCATGGGTGTATTCCTTATGAAGCAGTATATGGAAGATGCCCTGCCCGATGCGCTGCTTGAAGCCGCTAAAATCGATGGTGCGGGCTACACAAGGGTATTCTGGAGTATAGTAATGCCCACCGTTAAGCCAATGTGGCTCACCCTTATGCTCTTCGGCTTCAGAAGCATTTGGAGCATGGCACCCTCTACCACCATCTTTACCGAGCAGCTTAAAACCCTGCCAATGGTTACACCTCAGATTGCTGCAGGTGGTACCGCCCGAGCAGGCTCTTCAATGGCAATGACGGTAATTATGATGATACCGCCAATACTTGTTTACATGGTTTCACAAAGCAATGTTATGCAGGCCATGACAAGTGCGGGCATTAAAGAATAATTTACGGCAAGGAGATGTAATGTTATGACTAAAAAAGTGCTTCGACGCATGTTAGCAGTTCTTTTAGCTGTTATGGTTGTCGCAGGAACTATGGTTACTGCATTTGCAGAAACATCACAGTACGTGCCGTATGAGAATTACACCTATTGGGAAGATATTACCGGTTCAGGCCGTAAGCTTGTTTATAACCGCCCAATGTATAATACTCAGTTCGTGCTTAGCAGTTCCGATATTGGAATAGATGCTTTTATCGAACTTGTTGATGTCTGCACAGACAAAAATGAAAATGTTTATCTTTTAGATAAGGGTTCGCCCGATGTTTCGGCAAAAATCGTAGTGCTCGATGCTTCCTATAAATTTGTAAAGGAAATCAGCAAGGTTTATAAGGAAGTGGATGGCACGGTTGAAGAGCTTGATTTTACAGGCGCTTACAATGTGTATGTTCACAGCGACTCTAATATCTATATCTGCGATACCGAGCACGGCCGTGTGCTTAAGTGCGATAACGATGGTCGTTATATAGATGAGTACACCCTGCCCGATTCCCCCCTTATCCCCGAAGACTTCACATATCGTCCGGTTAAGGTTGTGGCCGACTCCAGAGGATATGTTTATATCCTGTCTGAAGGCTCCTACTACGGCGCGCTGCTCTTTGCTCCTGCCGAGAGCGGCACAGCAAAGGAATTCATTGGATTCTATGGCGCAAACACCGTTGTAGGCGGCATACTTGGTGCTATTCAGTCGGCGCTTAACCGTATGTTCCCCAACAACGAAAAAATGAAGAACCAAACCCGTGTTCTTCCCTATACCTTCTCGGATATAGTTATTGATAACAGAGACTTTATTTACACCACAACCGATTCGGCCTCTAAGGGTCAGCTTAAAAAGCTTAACCCCGGCGCCGGTAACAACATATTAAAGTCTAACGATAAGCGCTTTATAGATGATGCGGTTAACCGTACATACCTTGGCGGACTTAACTTCGCCCTTTACCAGAAGATTATCGGCCTTGATGTAGATGATAAAGAGTTTATGTATGCCCTTGATTCCACCTACGGCAGAATTTACCTTTACGATGCACAGTGCCGCCTGCTGACCACCTTCGGCGGCGGTATGCAAAGCGGAACCCAAAAGGGTACCTTCCAGACAGCATCGGCTATTTGCATTAAGGAAACCAAGGATACTGACGGCAACGTACTTGTAAACGATGTACTTGTAACCGATAAAACCAACAATACCTTAACCGTATTCAGAAGAAACGATTACGGCAATATGGTTGTAGGCCTTACCAGAATGACCATAGATGGCGACTATGTAGAGTCCCGCGAGGGTTGGGAAGAGGCTATGAAGCTTGACAAAAACCTTCAAATTGCCTACACAGGTCTTGCCCGTGCATATCTTGCCGAAAAGAACTACGAAAAGGCAATGGAGGTAGCCCTTGAGGGTTACGACCGTGATACCTATGCTTTAGCATTTGAATATCATCGCCAAAACCTCGTTTCCAAATACTTTGCCCTGCTTTTCGGCGCAGTTGTTTTAATTGTGGCTGCAATAATTGTGGCAGTTGTGCTTAAAAAGAGAAAAGCAACCGATGAGGTTAAGGCAGACAGCGAAACCAAGCTGGCGCTAAGCACACTTATTCATCCCGGCCTTGCATTCGAAGAAATGAAGGATAAAAAGAGAGGCTCTATAAGGGTTGCCCTTGTAATACTTCTTCTCTTCTATGTTTCGGCAGTTATACAGGTGCTTTGGGGAGGCTTCCTCTTTACCAAGTACGACCCGGGCTCATTCAACTCCCTTTGGGTGCTTGTTCAAAGCGTTGGTCTGGTTGCCCTTTGGGTAATCTCCAACTGGCTTGTAACAACACTTATGGGTGGTAAAGGTAAGCTTAAGGAAATCTTTGTTGTAACCTGCTATTGCTTAATGCCAATGATAGGCGCAAGGCTTATTTACATCGTTCTTACCAACTTCCTGCTCCCAACAGAGGGAAGCTTCCTTGGAATACTTACAACAGTTGCAATGATTTATTCGGGACTTCTGCTTGTAATCGGTATGATGCGTATCCACGATTTCTCTATGGGTAGATTAATCGGCACCTCGCTCCTTACCGTGTTCGGAATGGCAGCCATTATCTTCCTTATGATACTTGTAGGAATTCTTCTCCAGCAGCTTGGAGGCTTTGTTGCAACCATCGTAACAGAATTATTAATGTAAAGGAGGGCCAAAATGAAAAAGATAATTTGTCTTGTTTTAAGCGTTGTTTTGCTTATTGGTATGGTTTGCATCACAGGCTGGACCACAGGCGACATTTGGTCCCCCGAAGCATTTGATGAAAAGACACCAAGCAAATACAACAAAAAAGATGAGGTTGTGGCTTCCAACGATAATTACGACCTTGTTTGGCGCGGCGCCGATGGTACTGTGGACCTTATTGAAAAGGAAACAGGTAACCGTTGGGGTGTAACCGCCAGGGACCCCGAGGCCCCAACCGTTAACCCCGATACCGGAATGCCAATTAAAACTATGCCCGAAATTTCCTCGGCAATAGTTTTAGATGCTCTTGATATGTATAACAACCAAATCAGCCAGCACTTTTCGGCTGTGGCCGCCGTTAAAAACGGCCGTGTTGTTACCGAAAAGATAGAAAACGGTATCAGAGTTTATTACTACTTTAATCAGGTTCAAATCAGAATAGTTGCCGATTTCGTGCTTCACGATAACCGCGTAACCGTTACCGTTGACCCCAAGCTTATGCAGGAAAACGACAAGTACAGGGCTGTTGCTGTTAAAATTGCTCCCTACTGGTGTGCAAACCAAAACGACGACAGCGAGGCTTATCTCTTCTATCCCTCCGGCTCGGGTGCAATCGTAAACAACACCACTATTTCTTCGGCAGGTATTGTTTACGAATCTCAGGTTTATGGCAGTGATGCCGCAATGCTTCAGGATACACAGGAAACCACTACAAAAGAGGTTCGCCTGCCTGTATATGGCGCAGTTAACGGAAACCTTGGTGCCGTTGCTATTATTGAAGACAATGCCGAAGCCGCAACCATTGGCGTTAAGGCAGGCTCAGGCTCCCTAGGCTTCAGCGGAGTTTACACCAAGTTCGACCTTCGCGGACATTCCACCAACGCAGTTCAAACAATGAACAACGGCTCTTCCCGCCAAGAGGTTTATGCTATAAGCCCTGCAGAAAAGCCCATAACCGTTGGTTTCTACCCCTTAAAGGATGAAAAGGCTAACTACAGCGCAATGGCCGAAACCTACAGAAATTATCTTAAGGAAAACGGCGCGCTCAAAGAGAATGTAAAGGAAGAATCCCCCTTAAACGTTACCTTCCTTGGCGGCGTTATGATAGACAAATCCTTCCTTGGTGTTCCTTATAAGGACCTTGTTGCTGCAACCCCTATCGATAAGGCGCAGGAAATTTTAACCGAGCTCCACGATAAGACCGGCAGCAAAATCAGTGCAAAGCTTTTGGGCTTTGGCTCTACGGGTGTTGAATACGGAAACTATGCAGGCGGAATTACCCTGCACAAGAACATCGGCTCTAAAAAGCAGTTAGCTGCCCTGGCCGATTATTCCAAGAATAACAACATCGACCTCTACTATGATTTCGACCTTATAAGACTTAAAAACGCAAGCAGTGGTTTTTCCACCACCTTCGATGTTGCTTACAGCTCACTTTTAAAAATCACAACCGTTTATAAGTACAATGCGGCTTCCCGCAGCTACGAAGAAGAAACAGGTTATAAGCTCTTAAAGCGCGAGCTTTTAGACAAGGGCGCAAACAAGGTGCTTGGCAAAATTAAGAAGTGGGGCCTTGGCGGTGTAAGCCTTGAATCCCTTTCCCAAATTGCTTATTCCGACTGCTCTACCGAAACTACCGAGTATATGACCAAGGGCTATATGGCCAAGGATGTTACCGAAATTATCGGTAAGTTCAAGGAAAACTACAAGGTTGCAGGCGAAGATGCAAATGCCTATGCAGCAGCCGCTTCCGATATAGTCTTCAACACTCCTTCGGTATCCGCTCAGGAAAGAATCTTTAAATATGACATTCCCTTCTATCAAATAGTATTCAAGGGATATGTACCGCTAACCTGCGAAAGCCTTAACCTTTCCTCTAACCCAAAGCGCGAGCTTTTAACAGCTGTTGAGGCCGGTAGCGGACTTAACTACACCCTTATTTCCAAGTATTATAACGAGTTCATTGATTATCACGGCTACCTCTTCTTCGGAAGCCAGTACAGCGATATTGCCGACAGCATTATTGCTACATCTAATGAGCTTGCCGACTATTACAAGGCAATAAACGGCAGCGAAATCGTTTCTCACACTGTTTTAGACAGCGGTCTTCGCGAAACCGTTTATGCAAACGGAGTTAAGGCATACGTTAACTACACAGATGCAAGCATAGCAGCGCCCAACGGTGATACCGTTGAGTCCTACGGCTATGTATGGGAGAAGTAATATGATGAACAAGAAAAAGTATAGAAGTATCGAACAGCTGAAAAGCCGTTACGGATACGGTTTTACAGCTATATGGGTAATCGGGTTCATCCTATTCTTCGCTTTCCCGGTTATTCAGTCAATTTATTATTCCTTTGCCGATGTTGCAATTTCCGCAACAGATGGTGTTGTGGTTTCCTTTGTGGGACTTAAAAACTTTAACTACCTGTTCAACGAACACCCCGAGTATACAAAGTGGTTAACGGCAGATATGTCTTCCATTCTCTATTCTCTGCCCATCATCCTGCTTGTATCCTTGGTGCTTGCAATTCTTCTTAACCAGAAGTTTAAGGGCAGAATTATATTCCGTGCGGTATATTTCATTCCCGTAATTATCGCTTCGGGTGCTGTTTTAAAGCTTATGTTCCAAACCACAAGCGAAGAGCTCACTTCTGCCGGTGTTTCCACCGCCATTACAGGCTCTATGTTCTCTATTGAAGATATCGTGGGCTGGCTTAACATCCCCGATAAAATTGCCCAAATTCTTAAAAACATAATCAACAACATTTTCGACCTTCTTTGGTCCTGCGGAATTCAAACGGTTCTCTTTATTGCGGGCCTTCAGTCAATTCCTGCAACCCTTTACGAAGCCTCTAAGGTAGAGGGCGCAACCAAGTGGGAGGAGTTCTGGTTTATTACCTTCCCATCCCTTGGCAGCGTAACCCTGCTGGTTTCGGTATTTACTATGGTAGATGCCTTTACAAATACCCGCAACACGGTTATAGATAAGGCCTACACAATGATAAACTCCGGTAACTACGATGAAACCTCGGCAATGCTTTGGGTTTACTTCGCGCTTGTTGGTGTTGTAATGGGCTTTATATTATTCTTGTACAACCGCTTCTTATTGAAGCGTTGGCAGTAAGGGGGCGCAGGTATGCAGTTAATTAACGACTTAAAAAATATGTTTGCCAACCCCTCTAAAGAGATACTCAGAAGAAAGAAAATGCTTAACAAGGGTACCTCCCTTGCCTGGAGTATTCTTAGAATTTTAATTCTTCTGGCTATCGGATATATCATTATCTATCCGCTGTTCTATATGATAGGAACATCTATCCGTTCCCGCCAGTCTTATTACGATTCGGCCCGTGTATGGATACCCTCCTCTATCAGTATAGACCACAACTACACCAAGGCGCTTGAGTTCACCTCATTCTTCGAGGGCTTCAAGAACACAATGGTTTTGGAAATTGTTGCGGGTCTTATAGAGGTTATAACCTGTTCAATAGTGGCATACGGCTTTGCCCGCTTTAAGTTTAAGCTAAAGCCTCTCTTCACAGCAGGTCTATTCCTAACCATCCTTGTTCCCGAAATTATGGTTATCATTCCCCGAATGTTAACCTACTCCAAAATGGATATTTTGGGTATCTTTGGGCTACTTGCCGATTTAACAAAAGGCGCTGTGGATATCCGACCAAACCTTATCGGTTCGGTTTGGGCATTCTATCTGCCAAGCCTGTTTGCTATGGGATTACGCTCGGGTATTCTCATATACATTTACATTCAGTTCTTCAAGGGTCTTCCTTACGAGCTTGAAGAGGCTGCCTGGGTTGATGGTGCAGGACCTATCCGCACATTTGTCTCCATTGCGCTGCCTTCCTCCAGCGTTGTTTTCACAACCGTTACCGTGTTCTCGGTAATCTGGCACTGGAACGATACCTTCTTAGCTGCAATGTATGTTAAATCAAACTATCCTCTCTCGGTTTACTTAAACCGTATAAACGCAACCATGGCAGGTGCGGGCTACTACCCGAACAACACCGATACACAGTCAATTTTAATGGCTGCGTGCTTCCTGTTTATACTTCCTCCGCTTATTTTCTATATGTTTATGCAAAGAAAATTCATAGAAAGTATTGACCGCGTGGGAATTACAGGTTAAAATAGAAGAGGAAAAAAACAATTAGTTTCTAACAGGCAACGGTGCCTGAGAAAAATAAAAAAGCGAAAAGGTGGTTTTTAAAATGACTCAAAAGGTAATCAGATTGATTACTCTCGTTCTTGCCATCGCATTAGTTGCAAGCCTTGCAGTTGGCTGCGGCGGAAACGATACCCCCGGCAGCACCAATAACGGCGGCGGCAAAGTTGATGGTATGCTCGCAGAAGTAAATCCTGAAGATTACGCAGGAACTAAGGTTGTTCTTGCGACCTGGAAAGACCCGTTCCAGAACGAAGATGGCCCCGTTTGCGATAAGTTCGAAAAAGAATATGGTATTGATTTCGACTGGCAAATGATTGACCAGGGTGAATACGTTAACACAATTGCTGCTGCAATTGCTTCTAACCAACAGCCCGATGTATTCTTCGAAAACGGCGACTTCCCCGGCTCCTTAACCGTTATGCAGCCTCTCGATGCTGCTAAGCTCGACCTCACTGCTCCTATCTGGAATCAGGGCGTTATTAAGGCTTCTACCCTTAACGGACACCCCTACCTTGTAGATGCTATCTCCAATGTTTGGACCGAGCTTGATATCTGTGTTTATAACAAGGACATCTTCGAAAACAACGGTCTTACTACTCCCGAAGAGTATTACGAGGCCGGCGAATGGACCTTCGCTTCCTTCCGTGAAGCTGCTAAGCAGGTTGCTGCTCTTGGCAAGGAATATTCCGGCGCAGGCGTTCTTGATGAAGCTTTACTTGGTGCTGCTGGCTGTACTGTATTTAAGTACGAAAACCAGAAGTTATCCAACGGTGTAGATGCTCACTTTGAAAAGGTTCTCTCTTCTATGGCTGAAATGCGTGCTGCAGGCTACATTAAGCTTGACCGTTTCGGTTTCGATGATGGTAAGCAGGGTATGTGCCTTACCAACTGCTTCGGTCTTAAGAAGACCGGTTACTTCACACACTTAAATTCTGATGTAATCCGCGCTACCTACCTCCCCGTTTGGGAAAAGGGCGACGAGCAGGTTTACACCGGTATCTATCGTGGTTGGGGCCTCATCGAAGGTTGTAAGAACCCCGTTGGCGCAGGTCTCTTCATGCGTTACTACTTAGATGTTAACAACTACGACTTACAGCAGACCTTCCATAACCAGGAAGTTACCAACTTCTTCTTCGAACTCGTTGGCGCTTATTCCGACAACGTTGTTTACTATCGTGGACCTGATATGATGAAGACAACCGGTCTTGGCGAGCGATTCGGTTACATCTTTATGGACCGTGGCCCCGACCAGATTAAGGGTTACCTCGATGAGCAGAAGCCCACTATCGACCTTATGATTCAAAAGGGTAACGAAATCATCGATAAAGAGCTTGAATGGATTGAAAATGCCGAGCTCGCAGGTATGATTAATAAGGTTGAAAAATAAGAATTAACAAAAAAGAACCATCCTCTCGGATGGTTCTTTTTTTAGTGGTTAGTGGACAGTGGTTAGTGGGCAGTGGGGCAGGAGCTTGCCGCTTATCTGGTACATTGTGTCGTCGGAAATAACAGTTTCAACCGTAAAGTAGGGGCTAAAAAGCTTGGCCAGTTCATCGGCCGGCATTAGCCCTAAGGAAACCTTGTGGGCCGCACCGCTGTGGCGGGCATCTATCTTTTCGCGCGATTCCCCGTGGGCCACTGTAAGCCTGCCACCCGGCTTTAAAAGTGTGGCCAGGCGGGCAATAAGCTTTTCGGGGTGGGGAAAGTGCGGAAAGGCATTGTAAACTACTATAAGGTCAAATTTGTGTTCGAATTCGGTGTTCATAACATCGCCGCAAACAACCGAAACCTTTTTGCAGTCTTTATATTTATCCTTTGCAATTTGGGCCATTTTGGGGGCAATGTCAATACCCGTTATACTACCTGCGCCGCGCTCAAGGTAATAGTCGAACATAACTCCCGTGCCGCAGGCAACATCTAAAACCGATTGCCCTGCTTTAAGCTTTGCATTACCCAGTATGCGGCCTATTATTTGGTCGCTTTTAACCATATCGCTGTCCCAAGTGGGGGCAAGCATATCAAAAAATTCAATTATATCTTTGTTATCCATTTTTTACCCCAAATAAAAGTCGGTTGCAAGCATTATAAGAAAGCCGATAAGTAGTGAAAAGGTTGCACCCTTTTCGCTTCCGTGGGCGTGGGTTTCGGGTATCATTTCATCGCTTATAACATAAAGCATTGTGCCGCCTGCAAAAGCCAGCGCAAAGGGCAGAATGGCAGCAGAAACAGTAACAGAAAAATATCCGATAAAAGTGCCGATAACCTCAACAACACCTGTCATAGCCGCAAAAACAAAGGTTTTGGTCTTAGATACACCCGAGGCTAATAGAGGAGCGATTATAACCATGCCTTCGGGAATGTTTTGAAGAGCAATACCACCTGCAACGGTTAAAGCCTCGCTTGTGTTTCCTGCGCCAAAGCCAACACCTGCGGCAATTCCCTCGGGCAGGTTATGTATGGCAATAGCCATAACAAAAAGCAACACCTTATTAAGGCGTGCGGAGTTTTCACCGTGAGCCTCAATGTCGGAACCCACCATTTTGTGCAGGTGGGGCACAAACTTATCAATAAGGTTAAGGCAAACCGCTCCAAGCAATACACCTGCGGCTGTTACCAAAAAGCCAAAGCTGCCGGCTTCCTCTAAAGAGGGCAGAATAAGGCCGATTATTGCTGCGGCAAGCATTATGCCGGCCGCAAAGGAAAGCACAATATCGCTGAATTTGTGCGAAATGTTTTTAAAAGCAAAGCCCAAAATAGCACCAAGCACGGTAGCACCGCCAACGCCAAGGGCCGTTAGCCAAACAATAGTCATATATATCCCCCTTAGGTATTATATGTAAAATAATCTTAAACGTTAAAAGCATTATACAATAAAAAACAAAACTTGTAAATAAAAAAGGCCCTGTCTTTCGACAGGGCCAAAAGTTTTTAATTATTCTTCTATGTTTTTCTTTTGCTTAGCAAAGAATACAGCGCAAAGCATAATAACGGCGAAAACAATAATGTAGAAGAGAACGGGGAAGGAGAAGCGACCCTCAGCAGCGGCTGCCTTAAAGGGAGTAATTCCGTGGGCATAAACTGCTGCAAACACCATAAATGCGCAAGCAACTATGGAAATGCTGGGAAGAATGAATCTCTTGAATACGCCAAGCTCTTTTTCCTTAATCATCCAGGCAATAAACATAGGAATATACATAGCATAGATGGTAACAATGGGAAGCTCGGAAGAGTCGAAGTTAAAAAGACCAAACCAGCCACTGGTGAGGTTTGCACCGTAGAAATACAAGCACCAAGCGCTGCTTACAAGAAGTCCCCAAACAGAGGAGTTGTTTGTCATATTGGTGTGCTTGTCGATAGCCGAGAACATTTTGGGCTTGGGGCCAAAGCCACGGGTAGCGATTGCGTACATACCGCGGGTTGCGCCAACCATAAGGCCGTTAAGTGTGCCAAGGCAGGAAATAACAACAAAGATGGAAAGGATTGCACCGCCAACCTTGCCAAAGATGGCAGAGAAAGCAACGGTTGCGCCTTTTTCCATAATCTCGGCATTGGAAGCACCACCTGCAACGCCAACATAGTAAAGAATATATGTAACAACAACTATAAATGCGCCAATAACAAGAGCAATGGGAAGGTTCTTTTTTGGATTCTTAAGCTCTGCATTAATAGAGGTAGCCACAATCCAACCCTCGTAAGCGAAAACGGTTGCAATAACAGCAGCGAAAAGTCCACTGCCAACACTGCCGCCAACTGCTTCGGTAACAACATTTGCAAAGTTATCGGTAAGGGTGCCCTTTACAAGACCAACTATGGTACCCACAATTGCCATAAGGGAGAGGGGGATAAGCTTAATAACGGTGGAGCTTACCTGAAACTTACCTGCAAGCTTGGGGGAAAGAGCGTTAAGTGCATAAGACACAACGAGCAAGAAGCCTGCAAGCGCCATAACCTCTGCGCTGACTAAGCTCCAACCAAAGAGTTCGCCGAAATAACGTGCCGAAACCCAAGCGAGAACACCTGTCATTGCGGGGTAGTAGATGTTTACCATAAACCAAGCAAGGTAATATCCATAGGTTTTTCCGCAGGTTGCCTCGGCATAGTCAACAACGCCGCTGCACTTTTCGTACTTGGTTGCCATAACGGCAAACTGAGCTGAGCAGATAATCATAATAAGGCCGGTAATTGCCCAAGCTGCAATGCCAAGAGGCATATTTCCGCCGGTTGCAACAAGAACGTTTTGGGCCTTGAAGAATACGCCCGAGCCAATTACGGTACCTACCACCATACAAATGGCGGTAAACAGACCGAATTTTCTTTCTAATTTTTCCATACAAATCTCCATTTCTATTTATTTTTGTGAAAAAGTATGTATTGCTACTAAGATATTTTATCAAAGGAAGGGTATCTTTGTCAATTGTTTATTAATTAAGTGCCTTTTTTGCGAAAATTTTGGTGTATAAGACAGCAAAAAAAGAGCTTTATTCGTGAATATGCCAAAAAAACCCGAGTGATTTTGCATAAATGTTATAAAATGCTTGCGTTACGAATTTTGGATATTGACATATTTTAGCACGCGTGCTAAAATATGGATATAGAAAACAAAGGAGAAAAGACAGTGGCTCGAATAGATAAAGCTAAGCTTACAAGAACAGAAATATTTTGCGCGGCATCCAAACTCTTCTTAACACAGGGGTACACAAACACCTCAATACGCTCAATAAGTAACGAGCTTGAAATGAGTACGGGAAATGTTACGTTTTACTACCCCACAAAGGAGCACATACTTGCCGAGCTGATAGTAAGGCTGTGTGATTTTCAGGGCAGGCTTCTTGATATGGAGGCAGGCGAAGGCTACAGTTCAATGATGGGAATTTGTTTGGAAATTGCTACAATGGCAGTAACCAGCGAATGTGATGAAAAAATGAGGGACATATTTTTAGCGGCCTACACCTCGCCGCTAACCCTTGAAATCATCCGCCGAAATGATACCGAGCGAGCCAAAAGCGTGTTTGCTGAATACTGCAAGGGCTGGACAGATGAAGATTTTGCAGAGGCCGAGACCTTGGTTTCGGGAATAGAATATGCAACCTTTATGAAAACGGGCGACTCAGCCCCGCTTGAGGTAAGAATAAAGGGCGCAATAAGGTATATTTTAAAGGTGTACAGCGTACCCTCAGATATAGTCGAAGCAAAAATTAAAAAGATTTTAGCTTTAGACTACAAACAAATAGGAAAAAGGGTGCTTTCAGACTTCATTAAGTATGTTGAGCAAACAAACGAACGGCTGTTGGAAGAAATTATCCACACAAGTTAAGCAGAGGAGGAATATCCGAACTCGCCTAAAACGGCAGTATTTAGGCGCTTTTTGGATTATT
>JAGBGJ010000066.1 GCA_017936045.1 Clostridia bacterium | reverse complement strand
GATATAAAGTCCTGCTGATAAGAGGGACAACGGTAATATTACAGCAAGGGCATTACGGTGGGCATCCTTTTGGCTGAGACCAAGCTTTTTAAGGGCAGGAACAGCCAACATTCCGCCCCCTGCCCCAAGCAACCCGTTTATT
The DNA here is from genome assembly GCA_017936045.1 of Clostridia bacterium. Lineage (GTDB taxonomy): Bacteria > Bacillota > Clostridia > Oscillospirales > Acutalibacteraceae > SFWF01. The sequence goes on along the minus strand of JAGBGJ010000066.1, from coordinate 6,616 downwards.
ATTCCGATAAAAAATCCAAAACCAATATTAATTACTTTATTTTTCATAAAATTAGTGTTTCTAATATGTAAATATTTATGCAAAAATTAGCGCTTTGTTTGTTGAATTATCTGCTTTATTGTGCTAAAATGTATTTAATTTATTAAAAGGAGTTCCTTTAATGTTTAAAATTTTAAGGAAAAAGGTTTTATCCCCCGCGGTTACCCTTATGGATATTGATGCTCCCTTTGTTGCCAAAAAGGCAGAGGCGGGCCAATTTATTATACTCAGGGTTAACGATGATGGTGAACGCATACCCTTAACCATTTCGGATTTCGACAGAGAAAAGGGTACTGTTACAATTATATTCCAGATTATAGGCTCTTCCACTGCGCAGCTCGGCGCTTTAGAAGAGGGAGAATATATTTCCGACTTTGTGGGCCCATTAGGCCGCGCTACCGAAACCGAAGGCAGGAAAAAGGTTGCCGTTGTTGGCGGTGGAGTTGGCTGTGCTATTGCACTACCTGTGGCTAAAAAATTAAGTCAGCAAGGCACCGAGGTTCACTCCATTATAGGTTTTAGAAACAAAGAGCTTGTTATTTTAGAAGATGAATTTAAGGCGGTATCTAAAAAGACCGTTCTTATGACCGATGATGGAAGCGCAGGACAGCAAGGTCTTGTTACTGCCGCTTTAAAGGCGCTTATTGATTCGGGCGAGGAGTACGATGAGGTTATTGCCATTGGTCCCCTTGTTATGATGAAATTTGTTGTTGCAACAACCAGACCCTACGGCATTAAAACCACCGTTTCCATGAACCCTGTTATGATAGATGGCACGGGAATGTGCGGTGGCTGCAGGCTTACCGTTGGCGGCAAAATGAAGTTTGCCTGCGTGGATGGACCTGATTTTGATGGCTTCTTGGTTGACTTTGATGAAGCTATGGAGCGCAACAATATGTACCACGACTTTGAACACCACAAGTACGAGGAAACCTGCCATCTTCTTCATAAGGAGGTGCAGTAATATGGCTAATATGGACCTTAAAAAGACACCCATGCCAACACAGGAACCCCTTGTTCGCGCAAGGAATTTTAGCGAGGTTGCCCTTGGCTACACCGAAGAAATGGCACTGAGTGAAGCCGAGCGTTGCCTTAACTGTAAAAATATGCCCTGCGTGAGCGGTTGCCCCGTTAACATTCATATTCCCGAATTTATTGCAAAGGTAAAAGAGGGGGATTTCGAGGCAGCCTACCAAATTATTGCTAGGTCCTCTTCCCTGCCTGCTGTTTGCGGCAGAGTTTGCCCGCAGGAAAGCCAGTGCGAAGCAAAATGTATTCGCGGCATTAAGGGCGAGCCTGTTGGCATTGGCCGACTAGAGCGCTTTGTGGCTGACTGGCACAACGAGCATTTCAGTGGAGAGGTTAAAAAGGCTGAACCTAACGGACACAAGGTTGCTGTTGTGGGTTCGGGCCCCGCAGGACTTGCCTGTGCAGGCGACCTTGCCAAACGCGGCTATTCGGTTACTGTTTTTGAAGCCTTCCACGCTGTTGGCGGTGTGCTTATTTACGGCATCCCCGAATTCAGACTTCCAAAAAGTATTGTGGCAAAAGAGGTTGAAACCCTTAAAGCCCTTGGTGTTGAGGTTCAAACCAACTTTGTTATTGGTAAAACACTTGATATATCAGAGCTGTTCGAAATGGGCTATGAGGCCATATTCATAGGCTCGGGCGCGGGACTCCCCCGCTTTATGGGTATTGAGGGCGAAACCCTTAAGGGTGTTTATTCGGCAAACGAATTCTTAACCCGCAATAACCTTATGAAATCTTATAAAAACGATAGTGAAACACCTATTATGCACGCTAAAAAGGTTGCCGTTATTGGCGGAGGAAACGTTGCAATGGATGCGGCGCGTACAGCCCTTAGACTTGGCGCCGAAAAGGTGTATATTGTTTACCGCCGTTCCCTTGATGAATTGCCTGCAAGGCGCGAAGAGGTAGAGCACGCAATGGAAGAAGGGGTTGAATTCAGACTCCTTACTAACCCCACAAAGATTTTAGGTTACCGCAATCCCGATGACCGAAGAGACCCCAAAAACGGTTTTGTTACCGGTATGGAATGCATAAAAATGGAGCTTGGCGAGCCTGATGCTTCGGGCAGAAGAAGCCCCACCCAAATTGAGGGTAGCCAAGAGATATTACCCGTTGATGAGGTTATTATGGCGATTGGCACTTCCCCCAACCCGCTTATAACCTCTGCTACTGCTGAGCTTGAAACCAACCGCCGCGGCTGTATTGTTGCCGACAGCAAGGGACAAACCTCTATGGAGGGTGTTTTTGCAGGAGGCGATGCCGTTACGGGCGCCGCAACTGTTATACTTGCAATGGGGGCAGGAAAAACTGCCGCCGAGGCCATTGATGAATATATTAAGAGCAAATAAAAAAAGAGCCGTACGGCTCTTTTTTATTTTTCCTGCTGTTTTTTAAGTCTTGCTTTGGCCTCTTCTACGGTTTCGCCATCCTTGGTAAGATAAGCATCTACAAACTTATCCTCAATTTTGGTGTAGCCATCTACCACACCTTTTTCGATTTTCTTATAGCCGTCTACTACGCCTTGTTCAATTTTTTTGTAGCCTTCTACAATTTTAGATTTTGCCATATCTACTATTTTTCCTCCAATAAGATTAATTCCAAGAAGCAGCACAACAACAAATACCGCTGTGCCTGTAAAAATATTCATAATTAAAATTCCTGCCGCATCCATTCCGGGAAAAGATACCAGCATTGAGCGCTGCATACTGTAAATAGAAACGCAGGCATCGGCCAGCGATATGTTTCGCAGGGTTTTGATTACGGGGGAATTTGATTTTTTCGCCTTTGCCATACCAACAATGGCCACAGTTATTTTACTGAAGGTGTATGTGGCAATGGTAATCATAACAATTTTATGAAAGTCGGTTCCCCTATCCTTTACGGCCGACAAAATATTTACCCCAACAATACACACCGATAAAACCACTAACAGTATTCCCGTGATTTTCCTTGCAAATGTTTCAAGGCTTATGTCTCCGCCTGCTTTTCTTTTTACCTGCAAAACCGAAAAGCGGGTTACTGCAAGCACCACATAGTATGCGCCCACCGTGATAAACCACCAGGAGTGTACAAAAAATCCGATAACGCAGTTATATGCGGCATAAGCAAAGTTGAAACCTAAGCGTGTGTAGGGGCTTTTTACTACCCTTAGCATTTTACTTTATGCCTTTAATCATTGGGATAAGTGCAATTAGCATTACTATCCCCAAAAGGCCAACAAGGGTGCCCCAAATAATTTGTTCCCACACAAGGCAAAGGCACATACCAACACCTAAAATCAATGCGGCTATCACTGCATAAAGGGCGCGAAGCACATTTTTAACATTCATTTGGGGAAGCTTTTTATTTTCCATTTTGCACCATATAAGGGCTGTGATAATACCAAGCACTATACCGATGCTGCCGAAAATTACGCCTTCCTTAAAGGCGTTCCATTCAGGAAGAAGCGCCATACACATACCAAGTGCGAAAAGCACTCCGCTGACTGTACCCATAATAAGTGCCATAAAACTACTTTTTTTCATTTTGAAAAACTCCTTTCATTATTCCAACACTTGTATCTTTAATACATTTGTAGTATACTATTTAGGGAAGCTTAAAACAACCATCAAAAATCAAACAAGTGTTGGATTAATGCAAAAAACGACCAACAATTTTCGCACTTTTGTTGGAATAAAGGAGTTTTCAAAGTATGAACACAACTAACAATAAGCGCCGCAGAGATTCAAAGGAAAAAATTACCAAATCCTTTGTTGAGCTGCTGCAAACACGGGAAATTAAGGATATAACCGTTTCGGACATTATTAAAATGACAGGGCTTAACCGCAGCACATTTTATGCCAATTATATTGATATTTTTGACCTCGCCGATAAAACAAGGGAAACGCTGGAAAACGAGTTCAGCAACCTTTTTGCCGAATACGATTACTTTAACGAGCGCAGCGGCGCCCTTAAAATGTTTACACACATAAAAGAGAATCAGATTTTTTATAAGACATATTTTAAGCTCTGCTATGATGACAAGCACCTTATTTCCACCTACGACCCAAGGCGCGCCGAAAAGGAGCATATTGACAGTAATTTAAAATACCATATTGAGTTCTTTAGAAACGGACTTAATGCCATTATTAAGCTTTGGTTATCCGGCGGCTGCAAGGAATCCCCCGAGGAGATGGCGCAGGTTTTGAAGCAGGAATACAGCGGAAGATAAAATAAAAAAGAGCCGAACGGCTCTTTTTTTATTTTCTTACAAATCTTATTTTGCAAACATCATCGCCCTTTGCAATGGTTGCGGGAAGCTCCAGCTTGCAGCCAAAGCTTTCGGCAATGCCGCGGTCGCCGCACATTGCGTGGTCGCAAAGCACTGCAATTTCTTCATCACTGCAGCCCTGCTTTTGCCAGGCCTTAACCAAAGGACAATAGTGGAAGTCAATATCTAAATTATCATCGGTACAACGCTTAACATCCATTTCGAAAACCCATTGTGCAGGCTTTGTGAAGAGTGTTTTCTTAAGACCCTTGAGCGAGTCGCCGCCGCCTGCCTTGGCACGAAGGTTAGCACCCTGATAAAGGCCGCAACGCTTAATGGCATCGGGCGCGTAGGTGGTTGCATCGAGCCCCTTTTTCTTTGCCTCATCGCAAAGAAGATACATCCAAAGAGCGCGGTGCTCTAGCTGTTCGCGGATTGCAACAATAAGCGGATTTTTAATTTTAGGTTCATTTTTAATTGCCATAACATAGCCCCCTTTTACCTAATTATAACGGCAAAAATATTTTTTTGCAAGGGGCTTTACAAATTAAAAACACAGCGGTATAATGACCACATAAAGGAGGTTTTAATATGCTTAATGTTGGTATGTCATCCTGCGCATTTGCGCTGACCGAAGAGAATTTTAAAAAGCTTGGAAAAACGGGTATAAAGAATATTGAAATTTCTTTAGCTTACGACAAATACCCCGAGCTTGATTACAAACAGACCAAAAATCTTGCCGATGAATATGGAATTAACCTTTGGTCTTTTCATCTTCCCTTTTCCAGCCCTTGGACCTGCGATATTGCCTCCCACGAGGAGGGCGTACGCAAAAAGGCGGTAGATATTTGGTGCGACTGCATAAGAAGAGGCGCCGATATCGGTATTAACAAGTTTGTTGCCCACCCCAGCAGCGAGCCTAAGCCAGAGGATGAACAGCGTGCAACCTTTATTAACTATGCAAAAGAAAATTTGGATTATCTTGCCGAATTTGCGGCAAAGCAGGGCGCCGTTATTGCGGTTGAAGACCTGCCTCGCACCTGCCTTGGCAGAACTGCAGATGAGATTGCCGATTTGGTTTCGGCAAACGACAAGCTTCGCGTTTGCTTTGATACAAACCACCTTTTAATTGATGATAACCTTAGCTTTGTTGAAAAGCTTGGAAATAAAATTGTTACCATTCACGCTTCCGACTACTTCTTTGTAGATGAGTGCCACTGGTTGCCGGGTGAAGGCGAAATCGACTGGCACGCGCTATATAATAAGCTTATTGACTGCGGTTATACTGGTGTTTGGATGTATGAGCTTGGCTTTAAGTCTCCCCGTACCTTAACCCGCTCAAGAGACCTTGATTTCAGTGATTTCTATAACAACGCTATGGAAATTATGAGTGGCAAGCCCTTAACCGTTGTCCCCGGAGAAAAACACCCCGAACTGCTTTAAGGACAGGCAAAAATTAAAATCCCTTTCATAGACTTACTATGAAAGGGGTTTTTTGTTTGCTTAGTTTACTTTTACAAATTGCATCCTCAATCTTTTATTTGGCGCTACACATAACGGCGCCAAGCTCCTTCCCCCCTGCCCTTACCGCCAAGGAGGAAGCCGAGCTGATTAAAAGAAAGGAGGCTGGCGATGAGGAGGCCCGAAAAAAGCTTATTGAACATAATTTAAGGCTTGTAGCCCACGTTATTAAAAAATATTACAGCACCGCATCCGACCAGGATGACCTTATTTCAATTGGAACGATTGGGCTTATTAAGGCGGTTTCAACCTTTAAAAGCGATAAGGGTATAAGGCTTGCAACCTATGCCGCACGCTGTATTGACAATGCAACCCTCTCACAAATGAGTTTTTGGGCACGATTAGAACTCCCCATTGGAGAATTACCGAACAGACGGCGGAAAATATGTATATAATGTCGCACACCGAAAACGGTGAAACAAAACATTCTCCCTTGTTTGTTCTTAGCTTTAGACTTATGGCTCCGAGAAAACTGCTCGAAGCGCAGTTGTTTAATAAGCAATACCACTCTTACGAGGATATTGATAACATCCCCGACCGCTTACGCTTCTGCCGTCACAGATTAGGTCTTATGCAAAAGGAAGTGGCACAGATAGTGGGCATTTCCCGCAGTACATACATAAATCTTGAAACAGGCAATCATAACGGCTTTGATAAAACGACAGCGGACAAGCTTTCCAAACTTTATAATATCCCTGTATGTGACCTTCTTGATGATTACAATCGCTTTATAGCAGTCGGACAAGGTAAACTAATACGAGAGCATAGAGAAAGTCT
>JAGBGJ010000065.1 GCA_017936045.1 Clostridia bacterium | reverse complement strand
ATATGGTCGCAAAGGTCTTCCAGCTCGCGCAGGTTGTGCGATGCGATAATTACTGTCATTTGATTGGTTTCAATACCATCTAAAAGCAGTTCCTTTAGAACGCTGCGCATAACGGGGTCGAGGCCATCGAAGGCTTCATCTAAAAGCAGGTATTTGGGATTAGTGGAAAGGGCGAGCATATGGGCTGCTTGGCGCTGCATACCCTTAGACATATTGTCGATTTTATCGGTTGTGCTTATGGGAAAAACCTCTTTAAGGTGGTTAAACCTTGCCCTATCAAAGGTGGGGTACATTCCCTCGAAAAAGTCGGCCATTTCTTTTATAGATGCGTTTTTGAAGAAATAGGGTGCATCGGGCAAATAGAAGATTTGCGACTTTAATGCAGGGTTGTTGAAAACGGCGTAGCCATCTACCGAAATATTGCCCGAATCGGGATAATATACGCCCGAAAGCAAACGGAGCAATGTGGACTTACCCGAGCCGTTAGAACCCACAAGTCCGTAAATACAGCCATCCTTAATTTTGGCGTTAACCTCATCAACGGCTTTATACTCATCAAATTTTTTGGTTAGGTTAATCAGTTCAATCATTCTTATCCCCTCCCTTGAAGGTGTTTTCTAAAAGTGTTTTAAGCTCTTCTAAACCGAGCCCCATACTTTTTGCGGCTTCTATTGCCATTTTAAAATCGCTTTTGGCGGCTTCTTTTATTGCGGCATCGGCGCTGTCATCATCGGAAATAAAGGAACCCTTGCCCGATACCGAATAGATAACTCCATCGGCCTCTAAAATAGCGTATGCCTTTTGAACGGTGTTAGGGTTTATTCCAAGAGAGCTTGCCATACTGCGCACACTTGGAAGCTTATCGTGCGGTTTTAAAATGCCAAGCGTTTTAAGGCGAATAAAGCCGGCTGTTATTTGGTCGTAAATAGGGACTCTGCTTTTGTAATCTATTGTTATCACAAAATTCCCTCCTTGTTCTAACTGTACTATTACGATTAGTACAGTTGTATAATACACTTAAAAATTAGATTTGTCAAGCCCTTTTTATAAATATTTTATTTTATGTTCGGCACAATAATTATTATGAACACTATTTTTAAGTTTTTAGTACGTTTAGCGCCCTTTACCGAAAAGTATATAAAAGATTTGGCCCTTAGAACCCAGCTTTTCCTACGGCTGGGTTTGGCGGTTAATGTAGGCTATGCCCTGTTCAATGTTTTTACGGGTGTGTTTTACCGTTCCGTTTGGTTTGGCGCGGTGGCCGTTTACTATATTATGCTTTGCTTTATTAAGTTTTTCCTTTTAAGGCGGGGTTTTGAAAACAGAGGCAGAAGAGAATATGCCGACCTTTTTACCTGCGGAATTATGCTGCTTATTTTAAGTGTTGCGGCAACGGCAATTATATACCTTATGATATGGCAGGGCAAGGGTTCAAAATACGGTAAACTAGTAATAATTGTTTCTGCCGCCTATGCAGTTTTCAGAATTGCGGCGGCGCTGTTTGATACGGTACGGCTGCGGCATTTAAAAAGCCCCACGCTTTATGCCACAAAGGCACTTAGCCTATCGGTTGCATTAATGTCGCTTTTCTCTCTTCAGTTTTCGGTACTGCTTTTCAGCGGGCTTGATAAAAAGGCAAGATATATTTTGAATGTAATTAGCGGCTCTATTGTTGGGGCGCTGACAGTTACTATTGCTGCTTTAACAATAAGGCGAGCATACAGGGTTTTGAGAAAAAAATAAAGCACCCAACGGGTGCTTTATGTGAGGTGTGGATTTTCACCTCATCCACCGCTAATGCGGTCCCCCTTCCCCTAGAGGGGAAGGCTGTTTTGCTTTATTCTACTCCTCTATAATAAAGGCCGCGGGTGAAGTTGGATTTTGGGGGTGTGCCGTTTTTGTAGGCTGTTATTACCTCTTCTATTTGGCCCTGTGTTTCATCGGTGAAATAGAGAATTTGGAAATCGAGACCAGCAAGCTCATTTTGCCTATCGGCAAGCCATGTTACCTTTGAATTATAAAGCTCGCTATAACCGTTGCGGCATTTTACGGGGAACTGTTCGCCCTTGCGGTCTATTAGTGCTTTTGTTCTTTACATTCGGCACAGCCGATTTTATTTTTAACGGGGCAGTTTCTGGTTAGCATTAGCGGTAAGCGGCCGTAGGATATTATACCCTTGGGGCAAGCTACCGAAATTTTTGCGGCATCGCGCAAAAGAAGTTCGGGAGACAGTACAACAGCAGTTGCGCCCATATTTTTATGATACCGGGCAGAGTATGAATTAAATACATTAAAGCCGTAATGACTAACCGTATTAAAGCCTGCTGTTTTTGCAAGCTCGCCAGCGGTAAGAGTGCTGCAAAATGCAGTTGTTATTCCCTTTTCCTTAAAGGCTAAAAGGCGGGTTAAAACATAAGATTCGTTAGAAATTCCGCGTGGGAGTTCTACTGCAATATTTTTATATTCTTTAAGTTCTTCTAAATTAATATCTATCGGAACTATAATCATATCGCAGGAGTTAAGCGCGGGGGTTAGCTGTGCGGCATTATCTATTCTTGCATAGGTTTTTATTCCCTGCGTTTTATTACTGTGTAGTACCTTAAAGTGAGAATAGT
>JAGBGJ010000064.1 GCA_017936045.1 Clostridia bacterium | reverse complement strand
TAACGCTTTTTTACCATACAGCTTAAAAATGCGAGATTTTGCGGTATATGTGTTAAAAAGCCACGGCAACGCTGATGCTTGCCGTGGCTTTTATTAGCATTAATAATTTTGATTTTATGTGCTTTGCAGTTTTGTGAATTTAAGAACAATTAAATATCAAGAAAATCTTTTCTGTAGTCGAGGCCAAAAGCATCTGCAACGGCTTTTAGCTCATCATCGTGAATGGTGTTTATGTGAGGAAGATGGGCAATTGACATATAAAGCTGTGCAGCCTTTTCTACCGTTTCAATAAGGCCGAAGGTTTCATCCATATCTCTGCCTGCACCGTAAATTCCGTGAAGACCCCAGACAACAAGTCTGTATTCTTCCATTTTTTTAGCGGTGGCAACACCGATTTCATTATTGCCGCAAACCATCCAAGGAAGCACACCGATACCATCGGGGAAAACAACTATACATTCGGTGCACATTTCCCAAATAGTGTGGGTAAATTTCTTATCATCAAGCTCGTGTACATGGGTCATAGCGAGTGTGTATGTGGGATGTGTGTGCATAACAACCCTATGGTTGGGGTCTTTTTTAAGCCTTGTCATATGGCTCATAAGATGTGCGGGAAGCTCGCTTGTAAATTTTCCGCCATCCTTATAGCCCCAAAGAAGCTCGGCAGTAGTGCCATCCTTTGCAATGCGGATAATACCAAGATTTGTTTCGGGGTCGCCCTCTACATTCTTAAAATACTTGCCTGTGCCTGTTACTATAAAATACTTGCCTATAAGCTCGGTTGCATCAAAACCCGTAGGAATTGTACGGATAACATTATTTAGGTCGAGGTACTCCCCTACCTTATCTTCATCGAGCATATAGCTTATGTTGCCGCCGTTACGCTCATCCCAACCGAGGCGATACATATTAGCGGTTGCTTTTTTCATTTCCTCCACAAAGGGAGCTGTTAAGATATCTTTCATTTTATTAACCTCTTTTGCTTAAAACATTGTTCTCGTATTCTTGAACTTTACCAAACCACTCGCCATCAAAGGGTGCATTGTTGGCTTTGCAGTATTCGTTCCAAACATCGCCAAAGGGCAGGGTTTTAAGCTCTTCCTGTTTTACCATAAGTTCTGTCCAGTTGTCCGCATTCTGAATATCGGTCATATCGGGGGTAAGTAGCGCCATAAGCAGTGCCTTTTGCACATTTCTAAAGCCTACTGCCCAGGCGGAAACACGATTAATTGATGCATCGAAATAGTCGAGGGCTATTTTTACGCTACCCTTAAGACCGCCACAGCGCACAATTTCCTTACAGATTTCCTTTGTTTCATCATCAAGGAGAACTACGTGGTCGGAGTCCCAACGGATCGGTCTTGTAATATGCAGGGCGATTTCGGGGAAGAAAGTGAGCAGAGCGGGAATTTTATCCGACACAACCTCGGTAGGGTGGTAGTGACCGTTATCCATAAGAGGAATACACTTATCCTTATTGGCAGCGGCATAAGAAAGGGAAAATTCTGCACTGCCAACTGTATAAGCCTCAACACCGATACCAAACACCTTAGATTCAACACAGGGCTTG
>JAGBGJ010000063.1 GCA_017936045.1 Clostridia bacterium | reverse complement strand
ATTGAAAAATTAAAGCGCAACCGCCAAAAGTATATGGATATGTATACTGATGACCTTATCACCCGTGAAGAACTGAATGTTAAAATCGGAGGGGACAAGCAGGAACTGGAACGACTCGAAAGCGAACTGCGAATGGTGGAACGGCACCTCATAAAAGGCGACCAACTGCAGATGATACTCGCCGATACCTTCAAAGAAATCGAGGATATCAGCAATCTGCGAGAGATTACCAATGCGCAACTGCGGAGAGTGATTGACAGAATAGAGGTTGACCACAACGGAAACGTTGAGGTCTACCTCAAACTCTTCCGAGAATTAGGCCTTGACGAAACCGTTCCCATTTGTAACGACCGCACATAAGGATGTTACAGTCCGCCTTAAGTACGAAGAGCCTGCCCTTTATTTGCAGGTTAAGGATGTTTTGGAAAAAAATAAAAGCGAGCGCCACATTCGCGGCGGCCTCGCAACAAAGGAAAAATATTTAAACAGTAGACAGTGAACAGTGGGTAGTAGGGCGGGGCCTTGGTCCCGCCGTTAATGGGCGTTGCCCCCTTTCCCTTTTCCCTAAAAAAAGGCCACACGGGTGGCCTTTTTGCTTATTTATAAAGTCCCTTAGCGGTCATTTCTGCAATAGCATCAACAACGCTTTGCTTATCTTCACGGTATGTAACACCGTACCAACGGTCGGCCGAAGACAGCACGCGAACCTTCTTAATTCCGCGCTTAACAAGGGCATCAACCTCAAAGGGGAGGAAGAATTCCGATTTGGGAAGAGAAATATTGCTGTCAAGGAAGATTTTGAAATCCTCTGCCAAATAGCCGAAGATGTCGGGGGTAAGACCCCACATATTCATTGAAACAATGGTGTCAGGCGCAAACTCATCGGTAACATTTCCATCATCATCGTAATTTTTGCAGTCTTGAATTTTGGTGCACTCGGTAACATCCTTAAGGTAGCCGTTTTCATCCATAGTACAAATTCCGCGGGAAACGGTGCCGTTTTCGGTAAGGGTGTTTGCCAGGTGGAAGCCAACCATGCAGTATTCCCCTGCTTTTTGGAGCTTTAATTCCTCGTAGATAGTCTTAAAGCCGGTTTTGCCGTAGTAGTCATCGGCATTTATAACAGCGAAAGGCTCTTTTACAATATCTCTGCAAGCAAGAATTGCGTGGCCTGTTCCCCAAGGCTTTTGGCGGGTTTCGGGGCAAACATAGCCCTCGGGCAGGTCATCGGTTTCCTGAAATGCATATTCAACCTTAACCATTTTGGAAATGCGGTCGCCAACAAGTCTTTTGAAGTCCTCTTCAATAGCGTGTTTAATAACAAAAACAACCTTATCAAAGCCGGCCTCTACTGCATCGTAAACCGAATAGTCAACAATAGCCTCGCCGTTTTTACCAACGGGTTCAGCCTGCTTTAAGCCGCCGAAACGGCTGCCCATTCCTGCTGCCATAATAACAAGAGTAGCATGAAAGCTCATTAAAATCTCTCCTTAAAATAAATTGCGAATACATCGCGCAAATTCACATATAAATATTAATATATTAAAATCCTTTTGTCAAGAAACCAGAGCAAATAGTAAAGAAAAGGACTGGATTTTTAAGAGTTTATTCCCCGAGGGATAAAAAGTTAATAATTTTGTGCTTGACTTTAGGCAGGCAAGTGTATATAATAGGAGCACTGTGTATTTTAGACAAAACCTATGAAGAAAATATAATAACTTTTCAAGGAGAGAATAAAAAATGGCTAAAAAGATACAGCTTACCGCCGAAGGCCTTAAAATGCTTCAGGGGGAGCTCGAAACTTTAAAGACTCAGGGCAGAACCGAAATTGCCGAAAAAATTCGTGTTGCCCGCGGTTATGGCGATTTATCTGAAAATAGCGAATACGATGAGGCAAAGAACGAGCAGGCTAAAATTGAAGCCCGCATTATAGAGCTTGAAAAAATGCTCGAAAACTATGAGCTTATTGAAGAATCAGGCGATACCGATTCGGTTTCTATCGGCGTTACCGTTACTGTATTCGATGAGCTTCGCAAAAGTGAATTTTCCTACAAAATTGTAGGCTCGGCCGAAGCAAACCCAATGAAGGGCCTTATTTCCGATGATTCACCGGTTGGCCGCGCGCTCGTTGGCGCAAAGGTTGGCGAAACCGTTTCGGTTGAAGCCCCCGTTGGCGAACTCAAGTTCAAAATAGTAAGCATTACAAGATAAGGTACAAAGGGGCGGAACTATTCTGCCCTTATACTTTTTTAAGGAGTAAAAATGGACAACAAAAAAAGCGATACTTTAAGGCAAAGGGAAAAGGCTCAGCGCGACCTTTTAGAGCTTAAAAAAATGCAGGCAGGTCAAATAGACCCTGCCATTCTTAATGATGATGACAAAAAAATCGTGCCAAAAACCCTCGAGGAAAAGGCCGATAACTTTTTTTATCATCACAAAACAAAGCTTATAATTTTCGGTTTTTTGGCTGTGGTTTTAAGCGTGCTTATTGTATCCTGCGCCACAAAAACCAAGTACGATGCAACCGTGGTGCTCTACTGCTACGAATATATTGACCCCGAAACGGTTAAGGAAACGGGCAAGTTTTTCGAAGAGCTGCATAACGATACAAACGGCAACGGTAAGGTAGATGTGCTTGCAACCGATTGCTCATTCTCCAAGGATACAGAGCTTACCGATGTTGTTTCAACCCAGCAAATGAAAATACAGTCGTTGCTTATAAACAGCGAAGCCCTGCTTTATATTTTGGATGATGAAAGCCTTCCCTATTTAAACTCAATATCCAAGGATTTTAACCTGTTTACAGAGGAAAATATTGTAAAGCTGGATGAGGATTTCTACAAAACCCTGTCCGATGGCCGAATTGGCCTTTCCGATGAAAAGACACATTATCTTTGCCTTAGAACCATAGACAATACCACCATAGAGGGCAAGGCCAAGAAAAACTATCAGGATGCCCTGGCCGTTCTCGAGGCAGTAAAGGCCAAATAATTATTGACAAAACTAAAATACACCTATATAATATAGGAAACTGAATTTCTTAAAACCGAAGAAGCGAAAGTTAGACCGTGAAAGATGCTTAAAGAGAGTGGGGTATGGTGGAAACCCATAGTAATCGCGTGGTAAGTGGGTCGCTGAGGGAAAGATGAAAGGCTTAAAGCTTACTAGTCGGACCGTATGTCTGCGTTAAAGACAGGGAATGTGTTGGCATTCCCCACTAAAAGAAGCCCCAAAAGGGGTAATAAAGGTGGCACCGTGGATTTTCCGCCCTTTAGCGTAATCGTTAAAGGGCGTATTTTATTTTAAGAAACCGGTTTAAATTTTACTTTTGGAGGAAACAAAATGAAATTAGGCGGAGTTAATTTTGACACTTACTTTAGGGATTATCCCGACAAAAACGGATATTTCGGCAAATACGGCGGAGTTTATATTGATGAAAAGCTTAAAAACGCCATGGCCGAAATTACCGATGCTTATATGAGCATTTGCCAGTCGCGCAAGTTTATTGCCGAGCTTAGAAGAATTCGTAAGGAGTTTCAGGGCAGACCTACCCCCGTTACCCATCTTGAGCGCCTTTCAAACTCGCTCGGCAATGTTCAGCTTTACGCCAAGCGCGAGGACCTTAACCATTCGGGCGCGCACAAATTAAACCACTGTATGGGTGAAGCACTCCTTGCAAAGTATATGGGCAAGAAAAAGATTATTGCCGAAACAGGCGCAGGCCAGCACGGTGTTGCCCTTGCAACCGCCGCCGCATATTTCGGCTTAGAGTGCGATATTTATATGGGCTCGGTTGATATTAAAAAGCAGGCCCCCAATGTAGCAAGAATGAAAATCCTCGGCGCAAATGTTGTAGAGGTTACCCACGGCCTTGCTACACTTAAAGAGGCGGTAGATGCCGCATTCGAAGCATACAGCAAGGAATATAAGGATTGTATTTACTGTATCGGCTCGGTGCTTGGACCCCACCCCTTCCCAATGATGGTGCGCGATTTCCAAAGCGTTGTAGGTGAAGAGGCAAGAGACCAGTTTATTGAAATGACAGGCCACCTGCCCGATGCTATTGTTGCCTGTGTTGGCGGCGGCTCTAACGCTGCAGGCCTTTTTGCAGGATTTTTAAACGACCCTGTTGATATCTACGGTGTTGAACCCTTAGGTCGCGGCCCCAAGCTTGGCGACCACGCCGCATCCCTTAAATACGGAACCGAGGGCATTATGCACGGCTTTAATTCCATTATGCTTAAGGATGAAAACGGCGAGCCCGCCCCCGTTTACTCGGTGGCAAGCGGACTTGATTATCCATCCTCGGGCCCCGAGCACGCATTTTTGCAGGAAATCGGCAGAGTTAAATATGATGTTATTGATGATGAAGAAACCATTGATGCTTTCTTTAAGCTCTCCCGTATGGAGGGTATTATCCCCGCTATTGAATCCTCGCACGCTGTTGCCTTTGCAATGAAGCTTGCAAAACAAATGGACCACGGCTCAATTCTTATCAACCTTTCGGGCAGGGGCGATAAGGATATGGACTATGTTATTGAAAATTACGGTATAAGATAATGAGAATTGCAGTTATAACAGGTGCTTCCAGCGGAATGGGCAGGGAATTTGCCGTAAAGCTGGAGCAAAAACATAATTTCGATGAAATTTGGGTAATTGCCCGCCGTGCCGACCGCTTACAGGAACTCAAAGAGGTGCTGGGCGAAAAGGTGCGCCCCATTTCCCTCGATTTAACCGAGGCCGAGAGCATAAATAAATATAAGGCTATGCTTAAAGAGGAAAACCCCGAAATCGCCGTGCTTGTAAATGCCAGCGGCTACGGTAAGTTCGAAGCCTTTGAAAATTTATCGCTTGAAGACCAAACGGGTATGATAGATTTAAACGCCAAGGCGCTAACAGCTGTTACCTATATCTCAATGCCATACCTTAAAAAAGGAAGCGAGGTTTATCAGATAGCATCGCTTTCCTCGTTCCAGCCTGTGCCCTACCTTGCCGTTTACGGCGCAACCAAGGCCTATGTGCTCTCCTTTACAAGGGCAGTCGGTGCCGAGGTTAGAAAAAAGGGTATTAAAATGATGGCCGTTTGCCCCGGCTGGGTAAAAACCGAGTTTTTCGACAGGGCCGTGGTTAAGGATGGGGTTATAACCTACTTTAATCAGTTCTTTACCTCAGAGCAAATTGTTAAAAGAGCAATGCGCGATATGAAAAAGGGTAAGGATGTTTCGGTTTGCGGACCTAAAATCAGAGCACAGGTGTTGCTCACAAAGCTACTTCACCACCGCGCCGTAATGCGCATCTGGATGTGGCAGCAAAAGAAATAAAAAAAGAACCTCTAAGGGTCGTACTCTTAAGGACAGTAAAAGAGCTGTGTAGAAAATTTCTACACAGCTTTTAATTTTGTCTTATACCGTAACAAGCAGGGAAAATGTACGACACATTTTCCACTTGTTAGGAGAACCAAATACCCTTTTATAAATATCATCTATTCGATAAATCGGAATTTATCGGTACTCCTTAATCATCATTACATTAACGAAAGTTAAGAGTATTGTGGAGACCCAAATCGTTTTTATACCCCAGATATTCGATAAAACTCCCCCGATTCCGGCTCCGATTGCAAAAATTATAATTATACTCCAAAAATGAAGTGCTTTATATAAAGATTCCTTATCCTTATTCCTGAGGTAATGTGATAAGCTTTCTGTTCCACTTCTTAGATTCCCTATACACATAGTGCTCGCATATCCGTATCCATGTACTTTTCTAAAAGTTTGAACCTGCATAGCACATGAAAAGGAAACTAACATATTAGCAATCATATTTAATTTGAGCGGTATAAATCCGACAAGGCCAAGCATTAGTATTTCTATAAACAGAATGATTTGTCTCCAGTGTATGCCCTTACTGTTCT
>JAGBGJ010000062.1 GCA_017936045.1 Clostridia bacterium | reverse complement strand
GGGGCCTATTCCGCAAAGCAGAGAACCGGGAATAGATAAAAGAATTTTAGCAATACCCTTTTTGGTTTCGCCCATAACAAAGTTGTGAATACCGATTCCTCCAAGGAAAACGAGAAGAAGAATAATAACAATCTTATCTTTTCCTGCAAGGTCTGAACCTGCCTTTTTAATAGCTACACCGCAGTTAAGGCAAACCTCTGCTGCAGCATCAACAGGTTTACCGCAATTCTGGCAAAAAGCATTTCCTTCGCCAACCTTAACACCGCAACCAAGACAGATAGCCTGATTATCGTTCATTTCTTGTCCGCAATTTCTACAAAACATATATAAAACCTCCATGTTTTATTTTTAAAAATTATATCATAATTCCGCGAAAGTTGTCAATATATTGCCCGAAATCCATTGATTTTCTTTTAAAAAATGGTATAATGTTAAAAAAATAACAAAGTTTTGGTGATACTTTTGAATTTATTACATATAAGGCACGCTTTAACGGTTGCAAAAACAGGCTCTCTCAGTAGTGCGGCCAAGGTTTTACTAATTGCGGCGCCAAACATAAGTCGTTCTATAAAGGAGCTAGAGAATGAGCTTGGAATAACAATATTTGAGCGCACACAAAACGGAATGGTTTTAACCCCCGATGGAGAGGAATTTATAAGCTTTGCTTCGGGAATTATAAGACATATTGATGATGTTGAAAAATTTTATAAAACGGGCGCTAAAAGAAAGCAAAAATTTTCGGTGTCGGTTCCCCGCGCCTGTTATATTTCGGAAGCCTTTGCAAATTTTTCAAAAACCCTGTCTAAGGACGCCATTGAAATATTTTATAAAGAAACAAATTCGCAGCGAACACTACATAATCTTCAAAACCGCGACTATAAGCTGGGAATTATTCGTTATGCAAAAAATTACGATAAATATTTTACCGCAATGCTTGAGGAAAAGGGTTTTGTTTACGAGCTTATAACCGAATTTACCTATTCTATTATTATGAGTAAGGATTGCCCGCTTGCCAAAAAAGAGAATATTTCGTTTAACGACCTTACCGATTATATAGAAATAGCCCATGCCGACCCGTATGTTCCGTCTGTTCCGCTGTCTAAGGTGGTTAAAGAGGAGCTTCCCGATAATATACACCGTAGAATTTTTATTTTCGAGCGTGCCAGTCAGTTCGACCTGCTTTCAACTAATCCCGAAACATTTATGTGGGTTTCTCCTGTGCCGCAAGCAACGCTCGACCGTTACGGTCTTGTTCAAAAGAAATGCCGCGACAACAAAAAGATTTATAAAGATGTTTTGATTTTCGAGCAGGGCTATAAGCTTACCGAACTGGATAAACAGTTTGTAAAAGAGCTTAACAAAACAAAAAATTTCACTTAAAAGGATAACACCCAAGGGACACACTCCAAAGGGTGTTATCTTTTTTGATAAGGGTATTTATCCAAAAAAAGAATTTCCAAAGCTCCCAAAGATTGTTAAAATAATAACAAAGTCAATTAGGAGGCTTAAAAATGGAAACAAATGATTACCAAATAATAGATAGCGTTGAAAAATTAAACGATGCTATCGCAAAAACAAGAAAGGCACAAAGAATATTTGCTACCTTTACCCAAGAGCAGGTAGACAAAATATTTCTAGCCGCCGCCTCGGCCGCTAATAAGGCCAGAATCCCCTTGGCAAAAATGGCCGTTAGTGAGACCGGAATGGGCGTTGTTGAAGATAAGGTTATAAAAAATAACTATGCTTCGGAATATATTTACAACGCTTACAAAAACACACAAACCTGCGGTGTTATCGAGGAAGACAAGGCCTTTGGTACAAAGAAGATTGCCGAACCTATTGGTGTTATTGCGGCAGTTATCCCAACCACAAACCCCACCTCAACCGCAATTTTTAAGTGTCTTTTAGCCCTTAAAACCCGAAATGCAATTATAATCAGCCCCCACCCAAGGGCAAAAAACAGCACAATTGCCGCTGCAAAATTAGTTTTAGAGGCAGCAGTAAAGGCAGGCGCACCCGAAGGTATTATCGACTGGATAGATGTTCCCTCCCTTGAAATGACCAATACCGTTATGAAGGAAGCCGATATTATCCTTGCAACAGGCGGCCCCGGAATGGTTAAGGCAGCCTATTCAAGCGGAAAGCCGGCACTCGGCGTAGGTGCAGGCAACACCCCCGCAATTATTGATGATACAGCCGATATTCTTCTTGCCGTTAACTCAATTATTCATTCCAAAACCTTCGATAACGGTATGATTTGCGCATCCGAACAGTCGGTTATCGTGCTAGATACAATATATGATGCAGTTAAAAAGGAATTTGCCGCACGCGGCTGTTACTTCCTTAAGGAAGATGAAATAGATAAGGTAAGAAAAACCATTATTATAAACGGCGCGCTCAACGCAAAAATCGTTGGTCAGAGTGCCGCAAAAATTGCCGAGCTTGCAGGGGTTAAGGTTCCCGAGGGCACCAAAATCCTTATTGGCGAGGTAGAAAGCGTAGACCTCAGCGAAGAGTTCGCACACGAAAAGCTCTCCCCCGTTCTTGCAATGTATAAGGCAAAAACCTTTGAAGAGGCACTAGATAAAGCCGATGTTCTTGTTGCCGATGGCGGCTACGGTCACACCTCCAGCATATATTTGAACGAGGTAACCGAGAGCGAAAAACTCGATGCCTTTGCAGCCAGAATGAAGACCTGTCGAATCCTTGTTAACACCCCCTCCTCTCAGGGCGGTATAGGCGACCTTTACAACTTTAAGCTTGCCCCCTCGCTCACCCTTGGCTGTGGTTCCTGGGGCGGCAACTCGGTTTCGGAAAATGTTGGCGTTAAACACCTTATAAATATTAAAACAGTAGCAGAAAGAAGGGAAAATATGCTTTGGTTTAGAGCCCCCGAAAAGGTTTATATAAAGAAGGGCTGTCTGCCTGTTGCACTTGATGAGCTTCGTACCGTTCGCGGCGCAAAGAAGGCCTTTATCGTAACCGATACCTTCCTTTACGAAAACGGCTATACAAAGCCTATAACCGATAAGCTGGATGAAATGGGTATTGCACATACCACCTTCTTTGATGTTCAGCCCGACCCAACCCTTAAAAATGCGCAGGATGGCGCAAAGCAAATGGCCGCCTTTAAGCCCGATACAATTATTGCTCTGGGCGGAGGTTCGGCAATGGATGCCGCAAAAATTATGTGGGTGCTTTATGAACACCCCGAAGCCGACTTTATGGATATGGCAATGCGCTTTATAGATATAAGAAAGCGTGTTTACACATCCCCGAAATGGGTGAAAAGGCTTACTTCATCGCTGTTCCTACATCAGCAGGTACAGGTTC
>JAGBGJ010000061.1 GCA_017936045.1 Clostridia bacterium | reverse complement strand
TACCGAACACGGCTACACCGAAATTCTTCCTCCCTTTATGGCTAACCGCGCTTCAATGACAGCAACAGGTCAGCTTCCTAAATTCGAGGAAGATGCATTTAAGCTTTCAAATAACGAATATTTCCTCATCCCCACGGCAGAGGTACCCGTTACCAATATGCACCGCGATGAAATTTTAGATGGCGCACAGCTTCCCATCAAATATTGCGCATATTCGGCCTGCTTCCGTGCCGAGGCAGGTAGTGCGGGAAGAGATACAAGAGGTCTTATCCGCCAGCATCAGTTCAATAAGGTAGAGCTTGTTAAGTTTGCCGACCCCGAAACCTCTTACGATGAGCTTGAAAAGCTCACAGCCGATGCCGAACGCGTATTGCAGGGCTTAGGCCTCCCTTATAGAGTAGTTTGTCTCTGCTCGGGTGACCTTGGATTTTCCAGCGCCAAAACCTACGATATAGAGGTTTGGATGCCCTCTTATAACCGTTATGTAGAAATTTCTTCTTGCTCTAACTTTGAAGATTATCAGGCACGCCGCGGCTCTATCCGCTTTAAGAAGAACCCCAAGGACAAGGCTCAGTTTGTTCACACCCTTAACGGTTCGGGCGTTGCTGTTGGCCATACCGTTGCCGCTATCCTTGAAAACTATCAAAACGCCGATGGCAGTGTAACCGTACCCGAAGCACTTCGCAAGTATATGGGTACCGATATAATTAAATAATTATTTAATGTAAGGAGAATGCACTATGAAACTTTACGCTAATCTTCATACACACTCCACCCACTCCGACGGAAAATATTCCCCCGAAGAGATGGTTAAGGTTGCAAAGGCCGAAGGCTACAAGGCCCTCGCCATTACCGACCACGACACAGCAACAGCCTATCCTTTCTTAAAGGCTGAATGTGAAAAGGAGGGTCTCGACTGTATTTTTGGCGTTGAGTTTACCGCAAATTCCGACCTTATAAGCGCAGGCTATTTCCATATGGTAGCCTTCGATTTCGACCCTGAACACCCCGAAATGAAGGAATATCTCCGCAAGCTCTCTATAAACGAAACCGAGCAAACCAAGTATTGCTTCGATAAGGGTAAAAGAGAGGGCGGCCGCTGTGAAATTTCCTGGGAGGGTGGCCTTGATAACATTACCTGGGAAGAGGTTTTAGAGTATAACGGAGCAATATCCTGGCTTTGTAACGAACATCTCTTCCGCGCAATGAAGGCGAAAGGAATTGTAACCGACCTCGATTATGAACCCTTCTTCAAGGCTTATTTCGGCCCTCGCCGCTATGAATTTCAGGTTCCTTATGAGTTTTTAGATGTTAAGGACTTAATTAAGCTTGTACACGATGCAGGCGGCATTATACTTATCGCCCACCCCCACAGACAGCTCCATCTTATCGACCAGCTTGTTGAATGGGGAATTGATGGACTTGAGGTATGGCACCCAGACCTTTCGGAAGAAGAAAAGGTTGAAGCCTATAAAATCGGCCTCGAAAAAGAGCTTTTCATTTCGGGCGGCAGCGACCACAGTGGTCTTTGCGGCGGTATGTACGACAGTTTCGAGCACCCCGAAGAGACTCATTACTATCTTGAGCCGCTTTCGGTTGGAAATACCGAAATGCACTTTAACGAGCTTAAACAGCGCAAAATCAACAAGGCAGAACGCGCAAAAATCATTGCCAATATGTAAAACAAAAACGGTGAGCAACGCTCACCGTTTTTTACTGTCTGCTATTTTTTGTTTCTATATTCGGTTGGTGTCTGACTCGTAGACTGCTTAAAGCATCTGCCAAAATACAGAGGGTCCTTAAAGCCTATAATGGTTGAAATTTCCTTAATTGAAAGGTTGGTTGTGGAAAGCAGATTTTTTGCAATACTAATTCTTTGCAGCTGCTTATACTCCATTGGCGAAAAGCCGGTAACCTTTGTAAAAAGGTGTGTAAAGTATGAGGCCGAAAGGTTGCACATCTTGGCATATTCATCCACCGCCATTTTGCTTGTACAGTCGGAATTAATGGCCGAAAGTGCGGGGGCAATTTTTTCATATCCGTTGTCGTTGGATTTAGGTAGGGTAGAAATGCTAAGTCTGGATAAAATTCCAAGGGCTGCCACAAAGAGAGATGCGGCCACAAACTGCGAGGCAGAGTCGTTTTTTCTGTACTCATCTTGCGCCCTATCAAGGCAGGAAATAATATCGCTGTCCCGCCCAACAAAATAATCCTTTTTAGGAATAATATTAAGATTTGAAAGCAGGTCGGTACAATGTCTGCCGTTAAAGGAAACGGCATAGTATTCGCATTCTTCTTCTATAAAGGGCGAAAAAATTTTAGACTCAAACGGCCTGCACACCATAAAATCGCCCGAATGTAGGGTGTGGTTTTTGCTGTTAAGCGAAAGTTCGCCGTTTCCCTTTAAAAGATAAATAAAAAGGTAGTCGGCGCCCTTAAAGGAAATGGGGGCTGTAGCCTTCTTTTCGCTTGCGCAAAAGGAAAGGTCAAAAAGGGGAAGTATATCCGAAGCCTTCGGATATATACCGTGTTCATTTAGCATAAAAAA
Organism: Clostridia bacterium; assembly: GCA_017936045.1. Classification (GTDB taxonomy): domain Bacteria; phylum Bacillota; class Clostridia; order Oscillospirales; family Acutalibacteraceae; genus SFWF01. Next base: position 27,496 of record JAGBGJ010000061.1, on the reverse strand, counting down.
TCCCCCTTTTAAAAGTTTAAAATAAATTATCCGAAAAAGCCTTGTGTGAAGAAGGCAACGGCATAGGCCAAAAGGCCTGCAATGGTGGGCGAGCAAACCCAGGCAAGGCCAATAGATTTTAAAACTCCGAAGTTTACCTGATTAACACCGCGGGTAAGACCTGCACCAAGCACGGCGCCAACGGTAGCCTGTGTGTTTGAAACGGGTATTCCAAGAACCTTACCCATTAAAACAACGGTTAAGGCCATAGCAATAATAACCAGGAAGCCGTCCATTTGCGAAATATTGGCAATTTTTCCGCCAACCGTCATCATAACCTTTTTTGAATATGTAAGAACACCAAGTGCAATGGCAATTCCGCCAAGACCTGCAGTTAAAACAGGGTTTGTTAGCAGGTTAGCGGCAACTCCTGTTTCGGCAAAAGCGTGGTCGAAATAAAGGGCGGTAACGTTGGCCGAGGAGTTAATACCAATACTGAGCGAGCCCAGTATAATTGCAATAATATATCCTGTTCTTATAATAGCATCATAGCTGCCGAGAGTTGACAGACGCTTTTCTAAAAATTTGCCTAACGTACTTATAAGAATAAAGGATATAATACCCGCGCTTAAAGGATTAAGCAGCCAGGTTGAAACAAACACGGCAATTTGGCTTAAGTTGGTACTTAATATTTCGGGGTCGGAATAATTTGAATAAAAAAGGCCCCAACCGATAATAGCTCCCGTTATTGCCTGATTAGAAGATACGGGGAGTTTGAAAAAATTAATTCCAAAAACGGTAAGTCCCGCGCAGGCAAAGATAATAGCCGCCTTAAGCGCAGATTTAAGTTGTAAGAGGGCAACATCGCCCGTTGCAATGGCTTCATTTACGACGTCGCTTGATGCAATAACCTTGTTGCTTGTTGCAAGCTCGGCAAGCTTTCCAATATTGCCCGAGCCACCGACAAACGCGCCTATAACTACACAAACAGCAATTATAATAACGGCGGTGCGGTATTTAACAACACGCGTCGTTACCGCAGTACCAAAGGTGCAAGCATCATTAGAACCAAGCGACCAACCCATAAAAAGCCCTGCCGCAAGTAATAAATATACCATTACCGTTTACGCCTTTCTTGTTATAAGCATGATTTGCATTTTGTCAGCAATATTTTCAATAATATCCGAAATGTCGCAAAGGGAATCAAGGTGCTTTGCAAGCTGCATTTGTGCTGCAAGCTCTATATCAAGCGAGTATGTTTCTTCGCTAAGCTTAACCTCAATAACATCAACCATAGATTCAAAGCTGCGAATCTCATCAAGAATAGAGTGGTCGCGCAGCATTTCGCCAAAATTGGCAAAAAGTCTGGTAATAGATTTTTCTAAAACCTCAAACTGGTCGTGGGTAATGGAAACAATTTTAAGCAGGTCATCGGAAAACTGTGCGGGGAAGGAAAAATGCTGGAATACAATATGGTTTGAAATTCCTTCGCAAGCATTTGCAATCTTGTCGCACATTGTTGCAACCGAAATAATGTCCTCTCTGGTAGAGGGAAGGTAAGCGTGGCCCTGAAGCGAATCTATCATTTTTCTAAGCGAAATATCAGCTTTAGCCTCAGCCTCGGAAATATTTGCAGCAAGGCTTTTTAAGGTTTCGTGCACGGTTTCGGGTGTGCAGGCCGCACGCATAAAGCTTTCAAAATAAAGAAGGCAGCTTTCAACATCGCGAAGCTGTTCTAAAAGAAGAATGTGAACGGTATCGGGTTTTCTGTTTTTTGTTAACATATTAGCACTCCTAAACGTTATTTATAATAGATTATTATAACACTCTCCTACTATCAAGTCAACCAAGGTTTGATAACCTTGATAGCACTAAATATATTGATTATACGGAATAAATATGTTAAAATAATAAATTAGAATTAGTGTGAGGTGAATTCCTTGAGCGAAAAAACAGTTGCCGCAATATCCACCCCCTCGGGCGAAGGCGGAATAGGTGTTATAAGAATTTCGGGCAAAGAGGCCATAAAAATAGCCGATACGGTGTTTAAAGCCGCAAACGGTATTTCTCTTTGCGCCATGCCCGGCTATTCGGCCGCCTTTGGCTATGTATACGATAAAGAAGAGCAAATTGATGAAGCGGTTGCAACCGTTTTTTTAGAGCCTAAAAGCTATACGGGTGAAAATGTATGTGAAATTTCCTGCCACGGGGGGCAGTATGTAACCTCGGCGGTACTTCGCGCAGTGCTTGCGGCAGGTGCCCAAATGGCCGCTCCGGGTGAATTTACAAAACGCGCCTTTTTAAACGGAAAGCTAGACCTTATCAAGGCCGAAAGCGTAATGGGCCTAATCTCGGCCAAAAGCCGAGAGGAGCTTAGGGTTCAGCTTGCCGCAAAAAGGGGAAAGACAAGTGAGGAAATTGAAAAAATCGAAGCCGCCCTTTTAGAGCTGTCGGCCGATTTTGCTGCCTACAGCGACTACCCCGATGAAGACCTGCCCGAACTAAGTGCAGATAACTTCTTCCGCCTTATAAACTTTGCCGAAGCCGAGCTTGGCAGCCTGCTTACTTCCTTTGATTCGGGCAAAATTCTACGCGAGGGTGTCGCCGCCGCCATTGTCGGCAAGCCGAATGTAGGCAAATCTACACTAATGAATATGCTCTCCCGCGAAAAACGCTCAATAGTAACCGATATTGCTGGCACCACCCGTGATGTTATAGAAAACAGCGTCAGCTTTGCAGGGCTTAACCTCATTCTTGCCGATACCGCAGGAATAAGGCAAACCAAAGATGCTGTTGAAGAGGTTGGTGTAGAGCTTGCAAAGGAGCGAATTTCTTCGGCACAGCTTATACTTGCCGTATTCGATAGCTCAGATGAGCTTGATTCTAACGATAAAGAAATTTTATCGCTTTTATCCCCAGATAACACAATTATTGTGCTAAATAAAACCGATAAGCAGCCTAAAATAGATAAAGCTGTGTTTGGCGGCTTTAAAACGGTGCTTATATCTGCCAAAAACGGCGAGGGAGAAAAGGAACTCGAAAACGCTGTACGCGAAATTACCGCGGCTGATAAAATCAATCCTGCCGCCGCCCTGCTGCTTAGCGAACGCCAGCGCGACCTTGTACAAGAGGCACATAGCGCTGTAACCGAAGCGAAAAATATGCTTAAAAGCGGCTTTACAATAGATGCCGTTGAGGTTTGTGTGGAAGAAGCGCTGTCTACCCTATATACCCTCAGCGGAAAACGTGTTACAAATGAAGTTGCCGATGAAGTCTTCAGAAGATTTTGCGTTGGCAAATAAAGGAAGGAAAAGCTTTGAATTATTTTGCCGGAAATTTTGATGTTGCCGTAATCGGCGCAGGCCACGCGGGAATAGAAGCCGCGCTTGCCGCCGCCAGACTGGGGCAAAAAACCGTAATGTTTTGTATAAATTTAGATTCGGTCGGCAATATGCCCTGTAACCCCTCTATTGGTGGCACTGCAAAGGGGCACCTTGTAAGGGAAATTGATGCCCTTGGCGGCGAAATGGGTGTTGCGGCCGATAAAACCACACTGCAAAGCCGTATGCTTAACCTTGGCAAAGGCCCTGCGGTGCATTCCCTTCGCGCCCAGATAGACCGCAAGGCATATACCGCCCTTATGAAGCACACGGTCGAGCTGCAGGAGAATCTTATTTTAAAGCAGGCCGAGGTTGTAAGCCTTGAAAAGGGCGAGGATGGTTGGCACTGCATAACCCGCCTTGGGGCAGATTATCTTTGCAAAACCGTAATCTTGGCCACAGGCACATTCCTTGGCGGCAAAATATTCGTGGGCGAGGTTAATTTCAGTTCAGGCCCCGATGGAATGTTCTCGGCCGAAGGATTAACCGACTCACTCTTAAAGCTCGGCATACCGCTTCGCCGCTTTAAAACGGGAACCCCTGCCCGCGTGCTGCGTTCTTCCATTAACTTCGATGTTTTAGAGGTACAGCCTGGGGATGAAAAAATTATACCCTTTTCCTATAAAACCGAAAAAACCCCCGAAAATACCGTGGTTTGCCATATAAGCTATACCAACGATAAAACCAAGCAGGTTATTTTAGATAATATCCACCGTTCCCCCCTATATGCGGGCGAAATTGAGGGCATCGGCCCCCGCTATTGCCCCTCTATAGAGGATAAAATTATGCGCTTTAAGGACAAACAGCGCCATCAGCTGTTTATTGAGCCCTGCGGCGCCGATACCGAAGAAATGTATCTTCAGGGTATGTCCTCATCCCTGCCCGAAGAGGTGCAAATTCAGATTTACCATTCAATAAAGGGCCTTGAAAATGTTCAAATAATGCGCAACGCCTATGCTATTGAATACGACTGTATTGACCCTATCTGCCTTAATGCCTCGCTTGAATTTAAAGAGCATTCGGGCCTTTACGGCGCAGGTCAGTTCAACGGCTCCTCGGGTTATGAGGAGGCCGCCGCACAGGGCCTGCTTGCGGGAATTAATGCCGCAAGAAAAAATCAGGGGCAAGAGCCAATTGTCCTCTCGCGTTCCTCATCATATATCGGCACACTTATAGATGACCTTGTAACCAAGGGCTGTGCCGACCCCTACCGTATGATGACCTCGCGCAGCGAGTACCGCCTGCTTCTCCGCCAGGATAATGCCGATGAACGCCTTATGCCAATAGGCTATGAAATCGGACTTATTGATGATGCTACATACACCGAATTTCTAAACCGAAAATCGGCCAAGGAAAGCGAAATAGAAAGGGTAAGGAAATTAACCCTTTCCCCGAATGCGGCAATAAACAAAAAACTGGAAGAGCTTGGCACAACACCGCTGTCAACCGGCATTAAAATGGCCGAGCTTATAAAAAGGCCCGAGGTTTCCTATTTTGATTTGGCCGAGTTCGATAATGCCCGCCCCGAGCTTCCTTACGAAACCGCACTTAAGGTAGAAACCGAAATTAAGTACGAGGGCTATATTGCGCGCCAAAAGGCGCAGGTTGAAGATATGCTAAAGCTCGAAAGCCGCAGGCTTCCCCTTGATGTCGACTACACCGAGGTAGAGGGTCTCCGCCTTGAGGCCAGGGAAAAGCTTAATAAAGTTAAACCCGAAAACATTGGTCAGGCCTCCCGCATTTCGGGGGTTAGCCCATCGGATATTTCGGTGCTCAGCATTTGGGCCCAAAAAAGAAGAATGGAGAACAAATAATTGATTTATCCTTTAAAGCTTATGCTCCCCGTTTTAGATGAAAAGGGGATTAAATATACCGAAGATACCTTAAATATACTGGATAAATATGCCGCGCTGCTTACCGAGTGGAACGAAAAAATTAACCTCACCGCCATTACCGACCCCGAGGGCATTGTAATCAAGCACTTTTTAGATTGTGCCTTGCTGCTGGATAAGGTGGAAATTCCCCAAAACGCAAGGGTAATAGATGTCGGCACAGGTGCAGGCTTCCCCGGCCTTGTGCTTAAAATCTTCCGCCCCGATATAAAGCTTGTGCTTTTAGATGGGCTTAATAAGCGCCTTGTCTTTTTAAACGAGGTGGCAAACGCGCTTGGCCTTACCGATGTTCAAACGGTGCACCTCCGCGCCGAAGAGGCGGGCAGAAAGCCCAATTTCCGCGAAGGCTTCGATTTGGTTACCGCAAGGGCGGTTGCAAGGCAAAACCTGCTTTACGAATATTGTCTGCCGCTTACAAAGGTTGGCGGTATATTCTGCGCAATGAAGGGCCCTGCGGCCGAAACCGAGGTTAAGGAATCGGTAGCGGCAGGTAAGCTGCTTGGCGGCGCAAAACCCCAAATTTTAACCGAAACCCTAACAGGGGCAGAAACCAGAACCTTTGTTATCACAAAAAAGATTTCGCAAACTCCGCCAAAATATCCAAGAGTATCTGCAAAAATTGCAAAACAGCCCCTTTAAAAGGGCTGTTTTTTATTTCTTTTGGTCGAATCCCCCCGACCGAAAAGACTGGCTTTTTTACGGACAAGCTGATAAAATTTTATCAGCAAAGGGTGTGATAAAATGTCAAGCGGAAAGCTGGTTAATATAAGCGTTAACGATATTATTCCAAACGAAAACCAACCGCGTAAAAATTTCGATGAATACGAACTGTCCCTACTTTGCGAAAGTATAAAGGAAAACGGAGTGTTACAACCCCTTGTTATAAGAGTTCAGCAGGGGAAATATCTGCTAATAGCAGGGGAAAGGCGGCTGCGAGCCGCAAAAATGGCAGGACTTAAAAGGGTGCCCTGTATAATAAGAAAGGCCGATGACCTCACGGCCGATTGCTTTACAATAATTGAAAACCTGCTGCGCCGCGATTTATCTGTTTTCGAGGAGGCCGAGGGTATAAGCCGCCTTATAAATGTATACGGCATAAGTCAGTGCGAGGTGGCCGAAAAAATCGGCATCGCCCAGTCCACCCTCTCTAACAAACTGCGCCTGTTAAAGCTGGATAGCATTTTGCGGCAGCGAATTACCGCCGCCAGACTCAGCGAGCGCCACGCAAGGGCCCTGCTCAGAATACCCGAGGAAAAGCGAAGCGAAGCGCTCGACTATATAATTGCAAAACAGCTAACTATCCCCGAAACCGAGGAATATATAGATAAGCTTTTATCCCCAAAGCGTGAAAAGGTTCAGCCCATTCGCAAATGTGCAATCGGCGATGTGCGGCTGTTTGCCAACAGCCTTGCCAAAATGGTAGATACAATGCGGCTTGGCGGAATTTCGGCCACAACCACCAAAAACGAAACCGACACCCACATTGAATACACCGTTTTAATCACCAAATAACCCCCTACCTCTTCACTTTTCACTCTTACCTCTTTTTAATATCGCCCCCCTTTTTTATGACTCTGTCATAATTCTATAAAACACAAGGACTATGGCCTCCACCATAGTCCTTGTGTTTTTTTATTCATCAAATTCCAATGAGGATTTTTGTTTTATTTTATCAAGGGGGTCATAAGTATCAACATTAACACAGTGCGAACACATTCCAACATCATCTATATATATTTCGTCAAGCTTACATTTTCGATAATTACGCAAGTGCGTATACGCACAAATGAAAATTAACATACACTATTTATGAGGTGATTATAATGAGCGTTAAGGATGCAGTGGTGAATAGATTTAAGGAATTAATAAAAGAAAGAGATATTAAAGTTAACGAACTTGCAAATATTTCGGGTGTAACTCCATCAACCGCCTATAGTATGTTTGATAAAAGTAGGAGAGACATATCAATAATAACCATTAAAAAGTTTTGTGATGGTTTAGAAATAAGCTTGGGAGATTTTTTCTCAACCCCCGAATTTGATAATTTAGAGCAAGAGATTAAATAGATACTGTTATTGTATTATTGTGTTTATAATGATATAATACAACAATGTCTTCCCCTCAAGGGGAAGGCTATTTGAACAGGAGTGATATAATGGTACATTTCGGAAATGATTGGGATAATATCTTGGCCGATGAGTTTTTAAAGCCTTATTACAAAGAGCTTCGCGCTTTTTTAAAGGTTGAGTATTCTTCGCGCACCATTTACCCCAATATGAACGATATTTTTAATGCCCTTAAAGCATCCTCCTTTCAAAACACAAGGGTTGTAATAATCGGGCAGGACCCGTACCACGGCGCAGGCCAAGCCCACGGAATGTGCTTTTCGGTAAAACGCGGGGTAGAGCCACCACCATCCCTTAAAAACATCTTCAAAGAACTGGAAACCGATGTCGGCTTTAAATACACAGGCCACGGCGAGCTTACCGCCTGGGCAGAGCAGGGTGTACTACTGCTTAACACCGTACTCACCGTGCGCGAGGCCACCCCGAATTCGCATAAGGGCAAGGGCTGGGAAACCTTTACCGATAGGGTAATTCTAGAGCTTAACAAAAAGCAAACACCCATTGTCTTCCTGCTTTGGGGCGCAAATGCCAAAAACAAGGCCAAGCTCATAACAAACCCCATTCACAAAAAGCTTGAAACGGTGCACCCAAGCCCCCTTTCGGCCTATGGCGGATTTTTCGGCTGCAAGCACTTTTCCCGCTGTAACGAAATACTTGTTTCATCAGGCCAGGCGCCTGTAAACTGGCAAATATAGGGGTGGAGCGACAGTCCATTGACTATAATAGGTGCCTGATATAAACTGTTAGCCGGAGGCGGTAGCGTATGACCGATAAAAAAACATTTGGTTCCTTTATAAAGGCAAAAAGAACAGAAAAGAATTATTCCCAAAAAGACTTGGCCGATAAGCTTTTTGTAACCGAGGGTGCAGTAAGCAAATGGGAAAGGGGAGTCTCTTACCCCGATATTACCCTTATTTCTCACATCTGCACAGCCCTTGATATAAGCGAGCATGAACTTATAACAGCTTCGGCCGACCCCGAATCCGACAGAATTAAAAAAGAAGCAAAAAGCTTCAGAATTATTCGCAGTGCGTGGTTTTTGGTGCCAACAATATCTTACATAACCGCGCTGATACCTTGCTTTATTTGTAACCTTGCAATAGACAAAACCCTTTCGTGGTTTTTTATTGTTTTAACCGCATTGATGTGCGCCTATACCTTTATACCAACCGTATCAATGTTTTTTAAAACAAACAAACTGCTTATCTTTACAGGTTCAAGCTATTTATCAATTTGTTTGCTTTTGTTTACCTGTGCGGTATACACAAACACATTATTTTGGTTCCCAACTGCAGCAATAGGAACGCTCATAGGTTATACTGTCGTTTTTCTTCCAATGCTTCTTTCAAAAACCAAAATCGGAAAGTTTAAGTTCGTAATATCATTTGTACTAACACTTGTTTTAACCTTGTTAATGCTATGTTACATAAATACCCAAACACCTTTTATGCTGACTTCAGCAATACTAATTACCCTTTATGGATATATGCCGGTAATTGTCTGCACTGTAATTTGTACGCTCAGGCTCGATGCCTTCTTAAAAAGCGGCATATGCGTATTTTTGTCTTCGGTAGTCTTTTATTTTACGGGGCATATTGCAACACTGCTTTTTGGCCCCGGCTCTAATAACTATGAAGTGGATTTCTATAACTGGCCACACCATGTAAACGGAAACACTCTTTTTATAATACTTTTCACCTGCATTATAGTTAGCGTGGTGTTTATAACAATAGGAATTATCAGAATAAAGAAAAACACATAGCCGCTAGGCTATGTGTTTTTTAATGCATCTATAATCTTTTGTGCCGATTTAGTAAGCGAGCCACAGCCCACATTCACCGTTATATCGGCATATTTTTCGTAAAGAGGGGTGCGCTCGGCATAAATATCCGAAAGGGTGGCGCCCTTTTTCATCATAATGCCTCTGGTTTCAAAATTATCTACCCGCTTTTCCAGCGCACTAAGGGGCGCTTTCAGGTAAACAACCCTACCAATGGACTTTAAATGCTCCATAGCGGCCTTGCAATACACCACACTGCCGCCCGTTGCAATAACGGTTTTTTCGCAACTGATTTGGCTGTTTATACGGTCTTCAAGGCTGCAAAAATACTCACATCCGCTGTCTTTTAAAATTTCAAAAAGCCGCTTGTTTTCGGCCGCCTGAATAAGCAGGTCGCTATCAATAAAGCTATACCCAAGTAGCTTTGCAAGCAACACGCCAACGGTAGATTTTCCACAGCCCGGCATACCAATCAGAATAATATTATCCAAAAGCCTCACCTCATATACGCTTTTTGCCAAGGAACTTTGCAAAGCTAAGCACAACAATAATTCCTGCCGCCAACGCCCCCGCAAGGGAAAGGGTGTAAATGCCCTTGTCAATAAAGGTGCTAATCTCTCCCGAAAAGGCGGTTGTCATGGTATAGTAGAGCGAGCCACCGGGTATTAAGGGGATAAGGCTTGTTATAATAAAGGTTGTGGTAGGGGTTTTAATAATTCGCGCCATAATTTCGGCATAAAGGGAAACCAGCAGCGAGCAAAGGAAGTAATTTAAAACCTCGCTTTGAATAAAAAGCCCGAAAACACAGTAACAAAGGGTTGCAATAAGTCCGCCCAGGGCGGCGAAAAACAGTCTCTTGCCCCTGATGTTATAAAGCAGTGCAAAGCCAAGTGCGCCAAGAGTACCCGTAATAATCTGAACTAACATTGTCATATAGCAATACCTCCCATAATTCCTGCCGAAAGGAAGTATCCGCCCGCAATGGCAATGGCAAACAGCACAACCTCAATACTGCGAAGCGCGCCCGATAAGTTGTCGCCCGCAAAGAGGTCGCGAATTGCAACCGTAAGGCCAACACCGGGAATAAGCAGCATAATGTTTCCTATTATAATGTGGTCAACGCTTGAAACAATGCCGAGCTTAAGGCAGAAAAAGGCCAAAAGGGTTGCCGCAAAGGAGCAAAAGAACTTTGCAAAAATCTTGTTAAGCGAAGCGCGTTCGGTGGCCTTAACAATAAGCGAAAGTATTATACCTATAATAAAAGAACAGACCGACTCGATAACACCGCCGCCAAAGAAAAGCGCAAATGCGCCCGAAATTAATCCGTATGCCAGCATAATTACAGAAAAGGAGTAAACTGTACCGCATTTAATTTCCTCAATGCGGGCTTTAATTTCTTCTTCACTAATGTTTTTTGCGCAAATTTTTCTTATAAGGTCGTTTAGCCTGTGCAGTTTTTCAATATCGGTTCCAATGTTTAAAACGCGCCTTGTCTGGGTGTAGCTAGCATCATTTTCATCGTGCAGGGAAACCTCCATATTAGAGGTAATAATAAATGCATCTGTACGCTTTGCCCCAAAGGCACGGCCCAAATGCTGAATGGATTCCTCAACACGGCTGATTTCGGCACCGCTAATCATCATTTGTTCGCCAATATCCATAATAATTTCAAGAGATTTTTTCATAAAACCTGCCTCGTAAATGTTTTATGCCTTCATAATACAACGCTTTATAAATATTTTCAATATTTATTTGGTTTGTTATGGTTGCCACAGCGGTTTTTTTGTGATATAATCATTTTAAATAATAACTTTGGAGATAAAAAATGGATACTTTTTTCGAACAAATTATAAAAATTAAATTAACAGGCAAGGTAAAGGCGCTTATTACCGCCATCATTGTGTTCGATGCGCTATTGGTTTGCGTGCTGCTTTATCTTTCCTTATTCCTTGCCCCCACAATTATGCTGTTAGTAGTTGCGGGCGCTATCTACGGCGGATATAAGCTAATCTCTCTGCTTTCTATCGAATATGAATACATTTACACTAATGGCGACCTTGATGTAGACAAAATCGTTGCCAAAAGCAACAGGAAGCGTATGGTTTCCATCAAGTGCAGCGAGGTTGAAAAATACGGCGAATATAAGGGTCAGCCTGCTCCCGGTTCGGTTAAAGCCACTCACATTTTCTGCAATCCCGATAGCGAAGGTCAGGTTTACCTTATTGCAAAGGATAGAAACCTTGGCAATGTTATGATAGTTTTAGCTCCAAACGACAGAATTCGTACAGAGCTTGAAAAGGCAATACCCCGTCTTGCAAAATAGAATAAAACAGGAGGTGTCCGTATGTATGTTGTAGATAAAGCCACAATGCAGTTGGCCGAAGCTAAGGCAGACAAGCAGGGCACCACTTTTTTTGCCCTAATGCAAAATGCAGGCGCCGCTGCCGCCGATTATATTTTAAACCAAACATCTGCCGCAAAAAACATTCTAATTCTTTGCGGCAAGGGCAACAATGGGGGAGATGGCTTTGTAATGGCCAGCCACCTTGCCCAAAGGCATAATGTAACCGTTGCCCTTGTGCTGGGAAGGCCCTCAAGCGAAACCGCCGCCAAGGCGTTTGAGCTTATGCCAAAAAATATAGAACTCTTAAATATTGAAGAGTGCATAAATAAATGTAAAACCCAAAAGTTTGATATTGTTATAGATGCAGTTTTCGGCACAGGCTTTAGCGGAGAGCCGCCAAGGGGCAGCCTTGCGGAACTGTTCCAACTTATCCAAAAAAGCGACTACGCTGTTGATATTCCAAGTGGGCTTGAGTGCGATAGCGGCAAAGGATATGCCACCGCCCTTAAAACCTGCTGCACCCTTACCTTTGCGGCTAAAAAGCTTTGCCATGTGTCCCCTAAAAGCGCCGATATTTGCGGAAAAGTTATCTGCCTTGATATTGGTATAGATGATGATACACTAAAAGAGGCGGGTGCTTATATTCGTGAAAACGAGCGCCCCGTTTTCGCCCCTCGCCCCAAAACCTGCCACAAAAACAGCTTTGGCACAGCCCTTATGGTAACAGGCAGCTACGGTATGCCCGGCGCGGCAATACTTTCGGCGCAGTCTGCCCTTAAAAGCGGCGTTGGCCTTTTAAAGGTTGCAACCATTCCTCAAAATTATTCGCCCCTTGCGGCCTCGGTGCCCGAAGCGGTGCTGTTGCCACTAAAGGCCAAGGGCAAAACCGTCAGCCTTAAAGGGGTAAAAAGCTTAAAGGAACAGCTTAAAACGGCATCGGCCCTGCTTATAGGTCCGGGCCTTTCGGTAAGTTATGAAACCGTAAAATCGGTTAAGTGGCTGCTTAGCACCACCGAAACCCCTACCGTTTTAGATGCCGATGGCATAAATATAGCCGCCTTAGACATACAATTACTTAAAGATGTCAAGGCGCCTTTAATCATCACCCCTCACCCTGCCGAAATGGCAAGGCTTATTAAAAGTGATGCAAAAACTGTGGAGACCAACCGCTTTAAAATAGCCGCCGAATTTTCCAAAGAATATGGTGTTATAACCGTATTAAAGGGTGCAAATACCATAATTGCCGCCCCAAACGGCGAAATTACGGTTAACACAAACGGCAACCCAGGTATGGCCTCGGCAGGAAGCGGAGATGTCCTTAGCGGAATTATAACCGCCCTGTTGGCTAACGGGTTGGAGCCCTATTCAGCCGCCTGCTCGGCCGTTTGGCTTCACTCGGCGGCAGGGGACAGCGCGCGAGAGCTGTTTGGAGAACGGGCAATGCTCCCAAGCGATATGATAAATCAGCTCCACCGCTTTTTATAAATATGAACGCCTTGGCAAATTATTATTTTGCAAGGGGCGTTTTATGTGAAAAGGCTTTTTATTATTGTTCCCATATTGCTTTGCCTTTGTTCCTGCAAGGGCGGCGACATACACCCAAAGCTAACCGAAATTTCCTTTACGGCAGAGCTTACCTACTATAACGAAACCTATGTTCTAGAGGCCGAGGTGGATAAGAATGCCACACTTTCGGCCACAATAAAGGAGCCCGAAACCCTTAAGAATTTAAACCTTACCGTAAACAGTAAAGGGATAACTGCCGAATATTTAGGGCTTAAATACAATGCTAACGAGGCAACCCTGCCTTTTTCCAAAACAGTGTGGGATGCATATTTGCCGCTTTACCACATAATAACAAGCGGCGCAGTGGCCGATAAAAGCGGAGTAATAGAGGGCCAAACCGAAAACCTTAAATACAGCCTTACGGTTTCCCCAACGGGGCTTCCGCAAGAGCTTAACCTTAAAAACAAGCGGCTTTCGGTACGCTTTTATAATACTGAAATAAAAGAGGAATGAAATGAACAAGGAAGGCTACATAGCCGCAAAGAAATTTTTTGATAAACACAAAAAAATAAAAAACACCGCCACAGCGGTGCAAAAAGGCTCTGAAATATTAATATATGTAACCTATCCCGTGTTTTTGGCAGTGTTGTTCTTTCCTAACAACATTTTTTGGCTGAAAAGCGCGGCAGTGTGTGGCATAGGCTTTGTGCTTGTAAGCCTTTTCAGGCGCTTTTACAATGCCCCGCGCCCATACCAGATGTACGATATTACACCTGTAATAAACAAGCAAACGCAGGGGTGCTCCTTTCCAAGCAGGCACTGTTTTTCGGCGGCCGTAATTGCAGTCAGCGTTTCGGTAATAAACCTGCCTTTAGGAATTTTTCTTGGAGCATTAGCCTTAATAATAGCAGCACTAAGGGTTGCCTTTGGCGTGCATTTTATTCGGGATGTTGCCTTTGGAATTTTGCTCGGTGCACTTTTCGGAGCAGTACAATATTTTATATGAATCTAAAACCACGGGTGTGCCCGTGGTTATTTTTTGCAAAAAAAATACACCGTAAAAATACGGTGTAGCCGAGATTAGTAAACTGTCTATACAGGTGGTAGTTAAGTCTACCACCTGTTCGCAAGACAATTAAGCCTTTGCTTTATTAAGGCTATTTACAAGAGCAGACTTCTTTCTGCCGGCTGTGTTCTTGTGAAGAATTCCCTTAGCGGTAGCCTGGTCAATCTTCTTAACAGCAACCTTAACAGCAACGTCCATATCGGCTGCACCGGAATCAATAGCTGCATTAGCCTTTTTGATAGCGGTACGCAGACCTGAACGGTAAGCCTTGTTGCGCTCGTAGTTAGCGGCACTTACTAATACACGTTTCTTTGCAGATTTAATGTTGGGCATCGTTACACCTCCCTTAAATTTTGGCGCAAAAAATAATGCGCCTATAGTTAGAGCACTATGTATATTAACACAAAGCGCTGAAAAATGCAAGTTTTTTTTGTTTTAATAATTAAATAATAATTTATCGCCTTTTTTCATATAAATAAAAGTGATTAACAATGCTTTTTTCAAGGGGGGAGCAGGATGAAAAAAATCTTAAACGCTTTGCCGCTAACCGTATCACTTATGCTCTGTTTTGCAACAGCGGCAGGTGGACTTTACTCCTTTGCCGATAGAATGGTGGTAGAAAAGCAACCTGCTGTTTATACCGCAGGGGCCTATCCGCTTAAGGAAACACTGCCCCAAAAGCCTCAAGAAGAGCCGCAGGTGCAAACCACACCGCCCGAGGAAAATACCCAGTCTGTGCAGGTGTCGGCCCCCGCATCGGATGCCGTTGGCAAAATCTACGAACAGTTTTTATCTCCCTACAGCCAAAAGCTGAACTATGGCGGAATATATATTAAGAATTCTGCGGGGCTTAGCTTAGATATAAAAAACGAGCTTGAAACTGCCCTTGCCTTTAAAATAAAAAAATCCAAGGAACCCGAGGTGCTAATAGTTCACACCCACGCAACTGAGAGCTATATGAGCGAGGATAAGGGCTATTACACCGCACAGGATACCCCCCGAAACGATAACGACAGCAAAAATGTAATAGCGGTTGGCGAAAAATTTGCCGAGGTGTTAAAAAACGGAGGGATTTCGGTCATTCACGATAAAACCCACCACGATTCACCCTCCTACAACCAAAGCTATTCAAGGGCAAAAACCACAATAACCGAATATTTAAAGAAATATCCGTCAATAAAAATAGTAGTGGATATTCACAGAGATTCAATTGCCATGCAGGGAAACGATAAATGTAAGCCCACAAGAGAGATTGGCGGCAAAAAGGCGGCTCAGGTAATGCTTGTTGTCGGCAGTCAGTCGGGAAGTGTTACAGACTTCCCGAACTGGAAGCAAAACTTCCGCTTAGCACTCCGTTTTCAGCAAACAATGGAGGCAATGTACCCGGGTCTTCCAAGGGCAATGCTGCTCTGCTCAAGAAAATACAACACTAATCTTACAACCGGCTCACTACTGTTAGAGGTGGGCACCGATTCCAATACTTTAGGGGAGGCAGTCTATTCGGCCGAGCTTGCGGCAACATCCCTGCTCGGCGTTCTTAACACAATAAAATGAGAAGTCTAAAATTATTTATAAAATCCTTTTTATTAACACTTTTTTGTCTTGCTTTCGTAACAATTATATACCTCGGCTTTTGCAAAACCTACGAAGCTATGCGAAGCCACCTTTTTGAAGACACAAAAAGCGCTGTGGAGATAGGGGAAAACTATATCAAGTTTTTCGATATGCACTTTTACTTTTAGGCTGTTTAATTGACAATAAACGACTAAAGTGGTATACTTTTTTCGGAGAGTGATAATTTTGCAGTTAAGTAAAGTAAAAATCAGCACAGCAATATTTTGTCCACTCGCCGTACTTTATATGGAACTTGTTTTAAGGTTGCTTACCGGCGGCGATTTTTTTAATATAGGGCTTGCCTTTATAACTGCATTTTCGGCAGCAATAGGCCTGCTCATTTTCGGTGTTGGCGCTTTTTTCTCCCCAAAAACTCAAAGAATAATTTCGGGTGTTACACTCGCCGTTTTAGGGGTTCTTTATGCTACACAAATTGTATATTACAGCGTTTTTAACAACTTTTTAATAGTATATTCTCTAAAGGCGGGCGGCGCCGACCAAATTATGACAGATGGAATGCTGGATAATACCCTAAAGGCTATTTACAGCGGTATTCCCGCAGTGTTGCTTTTGGCTATTCCTGCTGTTATCGTTTTCACTCCGCTAAGCCGCTATTTAAGCTTTAAAAGGCAGCCGGTTATAGGCAGGGTTATCCCTCTTGTTTCGGCTGCGGTAGTCTATGCTGCCGCCGTGGTTGGAATAGTTCTTACACCCACTCTGTCGGCCGTGCAGTCGGGCCTTTTCGATACAAATATTTCAATGAACCGTTTTGGCCTTATCCATACCGAGGTGCTCGATATTGGCTATAACATTTTCGGCATAGAGCAGGAGCTGGAGCTTGAGGCCGAAAAACCCGAGCCCGATGAGGAAACCGAAAAAGAGCCTGAAATAGAGCTGCCCAAATATGTTCCTCATACTTTAGATATAGATTTCGAAGCGCTAAAGGCTACCGAAACCGATAAAGATTTAATTCTTATGAATGAATACTTTGCGGCAAAGGAGCCTACATATACAAACGATTATACAGGTATGTACAAGGGCTACAACCTTGTTATGCTGGTGGCCGAAGGCTTTTCGCCCTACGCTATCGACCCTGTTCTTACCCCAACACTGTATAAAATGCAGCAAGAGGGCTTTAATTTCCAAAACTTCTACACCCCCGTTTGGGGCGTTTCCACATCAGATGGAGAGTACACCGCCTGCACAGGGCTTATCCCAAAATCGGGTGTTTGGAGCTTCTACCGTTCGGGCAACAACCTAATGCCATTTTGCCTTGGAAATATGTTTAAAAGCATTGGCGTAAACAACACCTTTGCCTACCATAATAACACTGCATCCTACTACCACCGCGATATTTCCCACCCCAATATGGGCTATAACTATAAGGGAATGGGCACGGGTGTAGAACAGTATGTAGATAAGGTCTGGCCCCAGTCAGACCATCAAATGGTTGCAGGTTCAATAGATGAGTATTTAAGCAAAGAAGAGCCCTTCCACGCCTATTATATGACGGTAAGCGGCCACCTTCACTATACAAAAATGGGCAACTATCAGGCGGCAAAGCATTGGGATAAGGTTAAGAATTTAACCTGTAGCGATACCCTTAAGGCCTACTATGCCTGCAATATAGAGCTCGACCTTGCTATGGAGGAGCTGCTTCGCAGACTAAACGAGGCAGGCGTTGCCGATAAAACCGTAATTGCCATAACTCCCGACCATTACCCCTATGGTCTTGAACGCAGCGAGGGCGATAAATATGCAATTTGGGAAGAACTGCTAGGCCACCCCGTTGAAACCCAGTTCGAGCTGTACGAAAGTGTCTTTCTGCTTTACTGTCAGTCAACCAAAAATCCACCTCAAGTAGCAAAGAACTGCTACTCGGTAGATATTTTGCCCACACTGCTAAACCTTTTCGGCTTTGAATACGATTCAAGGCTATTAATGGGAACCGATATTATGTCTTCGGAAGATGAGCTTGTTGTCTTCGGCAACCGTTCCTTTATAACCGATAAGGGCAAGTATAACTCAAGAACAGGCAGCTTCACACCGCACAGCGATGATGCCTTCGCTTCTGAAGATGAGAAAAAGGCTTATATCGCCAATATAAAGGCGGTAGTTAATAACAAGTTCAAAATGTCTGCAAAAATTTTAGAAGAAGATTATTACGGATATTTATTTGGAAAGGAATAACAAAATGAAAATTGAAACCAAAAGTCTGGTAAAAATTGGTATAGCCGTATTCCTTGTTTATTTGGGTATATACTATTGGCCAAGCGTATCTAAGGTGCTTATCACCCTGTTCGAGGCCGCCGTGCCGCTTATAATAGGCTGCATTGTTGCCTACATAGTCAATCTGGTTATGAGCCTTTACGAGCGCATATATTTCCCCAAAAGCACTAAGGCAGTTGTGGTAAAAAGCCGCAGAATAGTTTGCCTGCTGGCGGCAATTATCAGCCTGCTTGCTGTAATAACTATTGTTATAATTCTTGTGATTCCTCAGTTAACCTCTTGTATAACACTTTTGTTTGCAAAGCTGCCGGTTGCTTTAAGCGATTTAGTAGTTCATATTGAAGAGCTTGAAATCCTGCCGGAAAATGTTATGGCAAATCTTTTGTCTATCGACTGGAATTCAACCATCAGTCAGGTTGTTGGCGCTCTTACATCGGGCTTTACAAATATTGTGGGCATGGTCGTAGATGTGGTGTCTTCGGTTGTGGGCGGCTTCTTCACAGCCTTTTTAAGCATAATGTTCTCGGTATATCTTCTTATTTCAAAGGAAACCTTGGGCCGCCAGGGCAAAAAAGCTTTATCAAAGCTTATAAATCCTGCGCATTATAACAAGTTCGAATATGTGTCGGGAATAGTTAATAAAACCTTCCGCGGATATATAGTTGGTCAGTGCACCGAAGCGTTAATTTTAGGTATGCTTTGCGGTCTTGGTATGTGGATTTTAAGAATGCCCTATGCCGCAATGATAAGCGCGCTTGTAGCATTCACCTCGCTTGTTCCAATTGCAGGACCTTATGTCGGTGGCGCAATAGCCGCATTTATGATATTCACAGTATCTCCCATACAGGCTGTAATTTTCGTGGTTTATCTGGTTATTCTGCAGCAAATCGAGGGCAACCTTATCTATCCTAAGGTTGTTGGAACCTCGGTAGGTCTTCCCGCTATTTGGGTGCTTGTTGCTATCACCATAGGCGGCGGCATCGCAGGAATTGCGGGTATGCTGCTCGGCGTTCCGGTTGCAGCCGTAATTTACAAGCTTATTAAAGATAAGTGGGCAGAACAAGAGCCTGCAGCAGAATAATAAAAAAAGACCATCGTTCGGTGAACGATGGTCTTTAGTTTTATCTTTCAGTTCCCATATAGAATATTGCAAGTGTTCCGGGGCCCGAGTGGGAGGAAATCACCTGGTCAACATAGTTTATGGTAACGCTCTTTACCTTGTAAAGCTTTTTAATCTTTTGGGCGGCAGCTTCGGCTTCCTCTAAGCAGTCGCCGTGCACCATAAAGATATCCTGATTTTCAAGGTCAATTCCGGTTTCGCCCATTCTGGCAATAAGGGCATCAACAGATTTTGCACGGCCGCGAACGGTACCTGTGCTAACAAGCCTGCCCTCGTTATCAACGTGCAAAAGGGGCTTAATGTTAAGAATGGTTCCAACAACGGCAACTGCGCCCGAAAGGCGGCCGCCGCGCTTAAGGAAGAAAAGGTCATCAACCGTGAACAGCGATACAAAGTTAAGCTTATTGTCTTCAAGGAACTTTGCTGTTTCTTCTAAGGAAAGGCCCGCGTTTCTTTTGTCTACCGCATATTTAACCATAAGGCCCTGACCCATGCTGGCCTGAAGGGTATCAACAAGAATAATCTTGCGGTCGGGGTAGCTGTCCTTAATATCTTCAATGCAGTTTCTTGCCACCTGGCAGGAGCCCGAAAGAGCAGAGGAAAAGGAAAGGTACAGCACATCATTTCCCTTATCAAGCTCGGCCTTAAGGGCAGCCTCAACACGCTCGTAGCTTGCAAGGGAGGTTTTAACGTGCACCTTAGCCCTAAGCATATCATAATATTCTTTATAATCAAATTCTTCGCCCTCAACATATCCAAGGTACTCGGTACCATCAATAGAATAGGTAAGGGGAACAATTCTTATATCATACTCTTTTATTTGCGTGCCTAAAAGATTGGCGCAGGAATCTGTAATAATTGAAAAAGACATAACGCGAACCTCTCTATCTAGTTTTCAAAACTATTATACTTGGTTAAACCAATAAAGTCAAGCGGTTTTTTTCTTGATTTCTTCTTGAAAATGGCGAAATAATATGCTATAATACCAAAGGAAAGGGGATTAGTATGGAAAAAAGAGATGTTATTTTAGAGTTCGAGCAAGGTGTTAAAGGCTTCCATCTTCCAAGAA
Source organism: Clostridia bacterium (assembly GCA_017936045.1). Classification (GTDB taxonomy): domain Bacteria; phylum Bacillota; class Clostridia; order Oscillospirales; family Acutalibacteraceae; genus SFWF01. The sequence goes on along the minus strand of JAGBGJ010000061.1, from coordinate 7,391 downwards.
CATCTGAACTGCCCGAGCTTGATTTTTATATGGACCAGGTTATTTCTATAATGGAAAAATACCTCTATATTCTTAGCGTAGACCCATCCTCAAAGTTCATAACCCCCGCAATGATAAACAATTATGTTAAGCTGGGCATAATTCCGCCACCAAAGAAAAAACGCTACTCAAAAGAGCATATCTGCTATTTGTTTATTATAACCACCTTAAAAACGGTTATGCCAATTCCTGCCATAAGCCAAATAATAAAAACTCAAACCGAAAACCGCTCGGTGTTCGAGCTTTACGACATTTTCTGCGAAGCCTACGAGAATATGCTTAAGGAAGCAGTGGCAACCTCACGCGTAATTATTCAGGAAAACAACGAAAGCTTAGAAGATGCTATATCAAAGCTTTCCTTATTTATGGCAATAAATGCAGGCACAACCCAGCTTATTGCAGGCAACGGAATTAAGGTTTTAGGGGAAGACAAAGCCGAATAAATTCATACAAAATATTACGGGACACCACAATATTGTGGTGTCCCGTTTTTTCATAAATTGACAGTGTTAATTATTAATGGTATAATATTATAGTTATGTAATCATAAACGTAGGGAGTGAAGAAAGTGAACCGCCAACCGCTGGGCAAGGGATATTTTATAAATGTTTCAAAAAACCATACCTTTGGCACAGATGCCGTGCTGCTGGCCGATTTTGCAGGGGTTAAAAAGGTAAAAACCCACTGTGATTTAGGCGCGGGCTGCGGCATTATTTCTATGCTCCTTCTAAAAAACCAAAAGGTGCAAAAATCCTTTGGGGTAGAAATAAGTCGGGAAGCAGTGGACTTAGCACAGCAAACGGCAAATGAATTTGCAAAGGATAGCTTCTTCCCCCTTTGTGCAGACCTTAGGGCGTTAAAAGGTGTGCTCCCCTTTGGAGAGGCCGACCTTGTAACCTGCAACCCGCCCTATAAAGCATCGGGCAGTGGAATTTTAAGCTCAGGGGACAGGGATATTGTGGCCCGCCACGAAACTATGTGCACCCTTGAAGATGTAATTTCGGCCGCAAGCCACCTGCTTAAATCCTCGGGCAGACTTTGTATTTGCCAGCGCCCCGAACGCCTGGCCGATATAATTTGCCTAATGCGGCAATATAAGTTAGAGGTAAAAAGGGTAAGAACCGTAAGCAAAAAGGTGGGCGAGGAGCCCTGGCTTGTGCTTGTTGAAGGCAGGCGCGATGCAAAAAGCGGAGTTAGAATTTTGCCACCCCTTTTTGTTTATGATGAAAACGGAAATTTAAGCAGCGAAATGCTCCAAATTTACGGAGATTATAAGGAGGGCTATCTATAATGGCAGGCAAACTTTATGTTGTGGGAACTCCCATAGGTAACCTTGCGGATTTTTCTCCCCGCGCAGTAGACACCCTCGAAAATGTTGATTTCATTGCCGCCGAAGACACAAGGGTTACGGTTAAGCTACTTAACCATTTCGGCATAAATAAGCCAATGCTGGCTTACTATGAGCATAACAAAAAAGAGCGCGGCGGCGATATAATTGCAAGGCTAATAAATGGGGAGGACTGCGCCTTGGTGTCCGATGCGGGAATGCCCGCAATATCCGACCCGGGCGAAGACCTTGTGCGACTGGCATACGAAAACGGCATTGAGGTGGAATCGGTACCCGGCCCCAGCGCCCTTATAACCGCACTTGCCATTTCGGGAATGAAAAGCGGCAGATTTTGTTTTGAAGGCTTTTTAAGCGTTAATAAGCCCAGCCGCAGAGCCCACCTTGCTGAAGTTAAAAAAGAAAAGAGAACAATGATTTTTTACGAAGCGCCCCACAAGCTTCCCGCAACCCTTAAGGATATGCTTGAAGCCCTTGGCAACCGCAAAATTGCCATTGTAAGGGAGCTTACCAAGCTTCACGAAGAGGTGGTTCACACAACCCTTAGCGAAGCGGCCAATATGTACACGGAAGAGCACAAGCCCAGGGGCGAATATGTACTTATTATCGAAGGGTACGATGATTCGGGCGATAGCGAATATACCTTTGAAGCGGCAGTAGACCTTGCCCGAAGCTATGTTAAAGAGGGTAACTCGGCCTCCTCTGCTGCAAAAATGGCGGCAGGTGAAACCGGCTTTAAAAAGGGAGATATTTACAAGCAGCTACTGTAAACAATTTGTAAAAAATAAAATTATACTTTTATTTTTCGGCAATATGTGATATACTATGCAGACTGATGTAAAAAAGGGGATATAAAAATGAGTAACCAAAAAAACGGTTCTAAACATGTAGCTCCAAAAAAGAAAAGAACAAATTCAAAGTTTAAAGACTTTTTTAATAGACTTGTAGCAGGCTTTAAAGCACTGTCAAAGGGCAAAAAGGCGCTTATTATTTCGCTTTGCTCGGTAATTTTGGTGCTTTCAATAGCTATCGGCGTTGTTCTTGGAGTTATACTTGACATTACTAAGGACTATAACCATCAGGAAATTGATGACCCTGAAATCGATAAGGTAGAGCAAATTGATGATGAAATAGTAAACATTGCTCTCTTTGGTATAGATTCAAGGTCAAAGGGCTTTAAGGGCCTTTCCGATTCCATAATGGTGCTTTATATAAATAAAAAAACAAGCGACATCAAGCTTGTTTCCATAATGCGCGACAGCCTTGTTAAATTGCCCGAATACAAGGGCAAAACCTATAAGCCCAATAAAATCAATTCGGCCTATTCAAAGGGCGGTCCATCTTATGCCATCAAGGTTTTAAACCAAAACTTTGGCCTTGATATTAAGGAATACGCTACCGTTAACTTCTACGGTATGGCCGAAATAATCGATGCGGTTGGCGGTATTGAAATTGATGTTCAAAGTAAAGAGCTTGACTATTCGGTAGGCCTTAACGGCAGTCTTCGCGAGCAGGCATATCTGCTTGGCATAAAGAATCCTCCCTATGTTACCAAGGCAGGCCCACAGGTTTTAAGTGGTATTCAGGCAGTTGCTTGGGCTAGAATCCGCTCAATTTCCACCGAAGATGGCACTGCTAACGACTACGGCCGAACCGACCGCCAAAGGGTAGTTATGGAAAAGCTCCTCAACAAGGCCCTTTCTATGAGCGTTTCGGAATATCCTGCGCTTATAAAGGCAATGCTTCCCCATATGGAAACCTCTTTAGGCTTTGGCGAGGTGCTCGCCCTTGCAACCGATGTTTTGGGTAAACAGGTTAATTTTGAACAAACAAGAATCCCTCAGCAGGAATATGTTATACCCGATAATTATTGCAGCTCCTATGCAGGCTCCTGCCTCTATTACGATATAAATTATGCTTCAAAAATAATTCACGCAATTATTTTCGATGATATGACTCAAGAGGATTATATCGCTCAAAACGGAATTGAAAAGAATAAGTGGTACAGGGGCACATCAGGCGGTGGCAGCACCTCTTCGGGTTCCTCTAAACCTGCCGATACCTCTACAAGCAGTACGGGCAGCAGCTCTGGTAGCAGCAGTTCGGAAAGCAGCTCAAGCGGCAGTAGTAGTTCGGGCAGCAGCTCAAGTGGTAGCAGTTCAAGTGTCAGCTCCAATGCTTCAAATTCGCAGGGCTCCAGCTCAGGCACATCTTCCACCACCTCTTCCGAAAACAACACTCCCGAGAATAACGAAACTAATAACGATAATAATAACAATAACGGCGGCGGTGAAGGAAACGAGGAAAATAACACGCCAAATAATCCCGAAAACAATCCCCCCGAAAACAACACTCCGCCCACAAACGAGGGTAACGAATAAAATAAAAGCTCATACATCAAAACTGATGTATGAGCTTTTTGTTTTAAACCTTAATTCTCGGCACACGCTTTGTCACCGAGCATACAACCTCGTAATTTATGGTGTCGGCTGTCGCCGCCATCTCTTCGGCGGGCAGCCCCTCGCCGAAAATGGTTACAGTATCGCCTACTTTTGCCGAGTTAATATCGGTAATATCAACACAAAACTGGTCCATACAAATTCGGCCTACTATTGGGGCATATTGGCCGTTTATAAGCACCCTGCCCCTATTAGATAAAAGCCTTAAAACGCCATCGGCATAGCCTGCAGTAACGGTGGCAATTTTTGTATCCTTATTCGCGGTGTGTGTTCTGCCATAGCTTACGGTTTGGCCGGCGGATATGGTTTTTATCTGCGATATAACCGATTTTAAAGACATAACAGGCAAAAATTCGCGGCCAATATCCATACCGGGGTCGGGGGTAAGGCCGTAAAGTATAATTCCCGGTCTTACTGCATCAAGGTGCATATTACTGTGGTTTAAAAATGCGGCCGAATTGCAGCAATGCCTTATTTTAAAATCAAAGCCGCAGCCATGAAGCAGGTCTATTGCTTCCATAAAACGGGCAAACTGCTCTTCGGTATAATCCTTGTCGGTGTCGGCCACAGCAAAATGGGTGAAGACACCTTCAAATTCGAGATTTTTAAAAATTAATAGCCTTCTTGTCTCTACAAACTCGTTAAAGCCCTCGTTTCTGAAATCAAAGCCTATGCGGCCCATACCTGTATCCAGCTTAATGTGGGCCTTAATCATAACCCCAAGCTTTGCCGCCTGCTCGTTTAGCTTTTGGGCAAACTCATAGGAATAAACCGTTTGTGTAAGCCCAAAATCATATAATTCCTTGGCACATTCAGGTGATGTATAGCCCAAAATCAGTATAGGCTTGTTAATACCAAGGGCACGCAACTCCTTGGCCTCGTTAATGTTGGAAACGGCAAAATAATCGGTGCCTGCCTTGAGGAGAGCCGGCGCAACTAAGTTAACCGAATGTCCGTAAGCATCGGCCTTAACAACGCTGAAAATCTTAGCATCGGTCTTGGCTTTTATTACTTTAAAATTATGTACAAGGGCATCTAAATTTATTTCAGCCCAAGTTCTTTTAAGGTGGTTCATATTTTGCCCCCTTTTTTGTTCAAAAGATTTAAAACATATTCCGAAAATGGTATTGCGGCAACGCATAAAAAGCCCCACAACACCGAAAACAGCAAACAAATCTGGCCAAAAAGGTTAAGGGGAATATTGCTGTAATCCCAAACCTTTTGCCCTAAAATTATATTGAAAATCACACCGAAAACAAACTCCAAAGCAGTTACCGTAAGGCTTCCCAAAATACATTTGTAAAGGAACGGAAAGCCGCGAAGCTTCTTTGATATAACCGCAAAGGCCACAAAGCTTAGTCCGCCTGCAATCATCATACTCCAGTGCGAATGTCCGCGCCAAATAACCTCTAAAAGTCCGTAGGCAAAGGCGCCAATACCAAACAAAATAAAATAATTCTTCAAATCAGTTCACCCCACAATATCTTGTGAAGAAACTGTCAAATTATAACCGTTATTACTGCCTTCTTCGGTTTAAAAGCAAAAGTCTAAGCAGCTGCGCTATCGACATAATAACAGTCGCAACATAGGTCATAGCGGCGGCAGTAAGCACCTTTTTAGCGCCCACAGCCTCATCATCAGAAAGCAGGGCCTGCCCCCTTATTGTTTGCATTGCTCGTTTAGAAGCATTAAGCTCAACGGGAAGTGTTATAATCTGGAAAAGTGTTGCAAAGGAAAAGAGAATAATTCCTGCAGTAATCAGCAAATCGCTTGCAAAAACAATTCCCAAAAGAATAGCAATAAACGAAAATCTGGAACCAAAGTTTACAACGGGTAAAATGGTGTTCCTAATCTTTATGGGGGTGTAGCCCTGGGCATATTGAACGGCGTGCCCCGCTTCGTGTGCGGCAACACCAACAGCCGCAACACTGGTAGAATCATAAACCGAATCGGAAAGCCTTATAACATTTGTCCTTGGGTCAAAATGGTCGGTCAGATTTCCGCCAACACGCTCCACTTTTACATTTGTAACCCCGTGGGATAAAAGCACCTTTTCGGCGGCGGCCGCCCCCGTTAGCCCCGACATATTAATTGTTTTGGAAAATTTCGAAAATGTCGAGCTAACCTTAATTTGCGCAATAAGCGAAATCAAAAAGGCCGGTAAAATTAAAATAATGTAATAAATATCAAAACCGTAGTAATAATAATGCGGCATAAAATCACCCCAAAATATTTTTGGTTTGCGCCTTAAGGATTATACATTAAAGCGGAAAAGAACAATATCTCCATCGTTCATAACGTATTCCTTGCCTTCGCTTCGAACAAGACCCTTTTCCTTAGCTGTTACCATAGAACCGCCGCAGTCCATAAAGTCGGTAAAGGCAATAACCTCGGCTCTGATAAAGCCACGCTCAAAATCGGTGTGGATTTTACCTGCCGCCTGCGGTGCTTTTGTGCCCTTTGTAATTGTCCAGGCGCGAACCTCTGGCTTGCCTGCGGTAAGGTAGGAAATAAGTCCCAAAAGGGAATAACACTTTTGAATCATACGGTCAAGGCCCGAACGCTCTAAGCCCAGCTCTTCAAGGAATAATACCTTTTCTTCATCATCAAGGCCTGAAATTTCGGCCTCAAGCGCTGCACAAATGGGCAGGATTTCGGCCTTTTCCTTTTCAGCAATGGCCTTAACTGTACCAAAATGAGCGTTAGCTTCAATATCGCTAAAATCATTCTCACTCATATTGCAGGCATAGATTACAGGCTTGGCCGAAAGCAGGGAGGTCGTGTTTAAAATCTCGGTTTCAGCATCATCGGTTATTTCAATACTGCGTGCGGGAAGCCCCTCTTCAAGGTGAGCTATAAGCCTTTTAAGGAAATCTACCTCAAGCTGGAAGGATTTATCTCCCTTAAGCGCCTTTGTTGCCTTGTCAAGGCGGCGTGTGGCAATCTCAATGTCCGAGAAAATAAGCTCTAAATTTATGGTTTCAATATCGCGGGCAGGGTCAACCGAGCCTTCAACGTGAATAATATCATCACTTTCAAAGCAACGAACCACGTGAACAATAGCATCAACCTCACGGATATTTGAAAGGAACTTGTTTCCAAGGCCCTCTCCCTTAGAGGCGCCCTTAACAAGGCCTGCAATGTCAACAAATTCAATAACTGCAGGGGTAAATTTATCGGGCTGGTAAATTTCAGCCAGCTTTTCAAGACGCTCATCGGGCACGCTTACCATTCCTACATTCGGCTCAATGGTGCAAAATGGGTAGTTTGCCGACTGTGCTCCCGCATTGGTAATTGCATTAAATAAAGTAGATTTTCCAACATTCGGAAGACCAACCATACCTAGTTTCATAGTTTTATTCTCCTTCAAGGTTTATAACCCTAATATTATATTAATTACTAATTAATCATTATAGCGCACTTTTATTTCTTTTTCAATAAATAAAAATAAAAGATTGGGACACACTCCATAGGGCAATGTCGCTTAAAAATGTGAAAATTTTGCGGTATTATGTGTTAAAAAGCCACGGCACGCGTCAGCGTTGCCG
>JAGBGJ010000060.1 GCA_017936045.1 Clostridia bacterium | reverse complement strand
TGATTGCCGATATCGGCGGAGGTACAACCGAGGTTGCGGTAATCTCGCTTGGCGATATAGTAACCGCACAGTCTATAAGAACTGCAGGCGATGATTTAGATGAAGCCATAATTAACTATATCCGCAAAAAGTATAACCTGCTCATTGGTGAACGCACTGCAGAACAGGTAAAAATAGAAATTGGTTCGGCACTTCCTTACGAGGGCGAAAAAACCGTTGAAATCAAGGGTAGAAACCTTTTGGACGGTCTTCCTAAAAACATTACAATCTCTTCCGAAGAGGTAAGGGAAGCAATGAGCGATGTAGTTTCGGTTATTGTAGAAACGGTTAGAACAACCCTTGAAAAAACCCCGCCCGAGCTTTCGGCCGATATTATCGACCGCGGCATAACCTTAACAGGCGGCAGTGCAATGCTTCGCGGACTTGCCACTCTTATCGAAAGGGAGACCAATATGCCGGTCACAATTGCCGAAAACCCCATAGACTGTGTGGTAGAGGGAACAGCAAAAAGGCTAGAGCCCGGCCACCGCTTCGATAACTATGTGTTCCGTAGAGGAAAGCAGTACAGATAATCCGAAATATTCGGCCTTAATAATTTTTTGGTAGGTGAAACAGGGTGCGTTTTTTTCTTCGTAGCCCACAATTTAAAAAGGCAATGGCCATAGTTGCCGTTGTTGTTGCATTGGCAATAACTGCGGGGCTAATTGGTGGACATATGTCCCCTCAGGCAGGTGTTTTGGGCGCAATAGCCGCCCCCTTCCAGCAGCTAGGCAATTCGGTTGCAAATGCTGTTGGCAATATTGCCTCTAACTTTAAATCTGCTGCCGCACTCAACCGTGAAAAAGAAGAGCTTCAAGATGAGGTTAACAAGCTTAGAGAACAGCTAACCGAATATGAAGAGGCAGTAAACGAAAACGAATTTTACGAAAAATATCTTAATATTAAAGATGCCAATCCCGATTTTGAATTTGCCCCTGCAATGGTGCTGGGTTTCGACCCCGATGATATTTTCAGCGGCTTTACCGTATCGGCAGGCTCTTTCCAGGGTATAGCACTTTACGACCCGGTTATAACAAACGAAGGTGTTGTAGGCTATATTTCCGAGGTTGGAATAACAACCTCTAAGGTTACAACTATTTTAGACCCTGCGCTTGTTGCAGGTGCCTTTGATTCCAGAACGGGCGATGCAGGCGTGCTTTCGGGCGCAACCGAATTTGCCGTTAACGGTAATACCCGTTTTTACAATTTGCCCAGAACCTGCTCGGTAGCCGTTGGCGACCTTGTTGTAACCTCGGGCAGCGGTATTTTCCCCGATGGCCTTATTCTAGGCAGCATCAACAATATCGCAAGCGACCAAATATCATCCTCACTTTTTGCCACAGTTACCCCAACCGTTAAGTTCAGCGAGCTTAAAAATGTTATGATAATAACGACCTTTTCGGGGCAGGGCAACCAGCTTACAAACGGAGAAAACTAAATGAACACAAAAGCCATGCGTTTTGCTTCTGCATTTATAAACATTGCTTTAATTTGTTTGCTGTGCGCCCTTAGATATTCGGGAACGGCAACCTTTAAAATCGGCAATGCAGTCCCAGTAATACTGCTGCCGCTCATAGTTGCAATAGCAATGTTTAAAAACAGCAATTCTTCACTGCTTGCTGCGCTGTTAACAGGGGTGTTAATGGATAGCACCGCATCCGACAGTTCCTGCTTTAACACCATATTTTTTGTGCTGGCGGCGGCTATCTGCAATCTGCTGTTTAACCACTATCTAAACCGAAATATCAAGGCAGCGGCATATATGTCCTTCCTTGTATCACTCGGCTACTTTTTCTTAAAGTATCTAATCTTCTTTGTTTTCCGCAGCGTTGCGGTTAACTACGATTACTTTATGCTCTATCTCATTCCTTCGGTGGTATACACCGCCGTGTTTATAATCCCATTCTATTTTTTAGAAAAGAAATTAGTTTCATAGGAGTTTTAATTTGCCATTTCCCAAAAAACCGCGTAAAAGACTAACTGCCTTGTCGGTTATTATGGCTGTAGTTCTCCTCCTTTACTCTTTTCAGGCTTTCTCGCTCCAAATATCCGATGCCGAAAGATATATAGCGCAGGCTCAGGGTATTTCCTACCGAAAAGCCGTAATCAAAGCGCAAAGGGGAGAAATTCTCGACATAAACGGTCGGGAAATCGCCGTAAACCGCGAGGGGTACAATATAGTTTTCGATAAGGCTTATTTTGATATGTCAAAGGCCAACGATTTAATTCTTCGTTTGTGCCGCCTGCTTACAGAAAGCCAAACCAAGTGGACCGATAATCTGCCATTAACCGAAGCGGCTCCATATAGCTTTACCGAAAATGCAACTGCCGTATCTCAGCTTAAAACTAATCTGGGCTTGGCTCATTATGCCACAGCCGAAAACTGTTTCGATGAAATGGTTCAGCGGTACGAGCTCGATTCTTACGATACCGCAACCAGCCGCCTTATAATGGGGGTAAGGTATTCGCTTCAAAGCGCAAACTTTTCAATTTCCAACCCCTTTACCTTTGCCGAAGATGTTTCTTCCGATATTATGCAAAAGGTTCTTGAAGCAGGAATGCTTTTAGATGGTGTAACAATTAACGTTGTCCCTTTCAGGGAGTATGTAGATGGCACCCTAGCACCTCACCTAATCGGCAATGTCGGTCCCATTTATGCCGAAGAATGGAGCAAATATAAAGGCAAGGGCTACTCCTTTGACGACAAGGTCGGCAAAAGTGGAATTGAGGCCTTGGCTGAAGATAGGCTCCACGGTGTAGATGGCGAAATAACCTACAAAATTGATGCCAAGGGTAAAATAATTTCAAAAGAGATAACCAAAAAACCAATACCGGGCAAAACAGTTGTCTTAAACCTTAATAAAACCATTCAAACCGCAACCCAGCTTGCCTTAAAGCACGCTGTAGATAAACTAAAGCAGCAGGAAGCCCCATCAATTACGGGCGCTGCCGCAGTTATGCTTGATGTTTCTTCGGGCGGCGTAATTTCAAGCGCTAACTACCCTTCGTACGACCTTAACACCTTTTCCGAGGATTTCGATAAGCTTGCGGCCGATAAAAAGGGAACCCCCCTTGCCGACCGTGCTTTTCAGGGAATATATCCCGCAGGCTCAACCGTTAAGCCTGCTGTTGCGGTAGCCGCACTTGAAGAGGGCGTGTATAATGCCTCTGAAGATATCTTTTGCTCTCAAAAATACAAAAGATATGCCGACTATCAGCCAAGCTGTATGCACTACCACGGAAGAACAAGCCTTAATAAGGCTATTTCAAAGTCCTGCAACTACTTTTTCTTCGAACTGGGCTATCGTTTAAAGCTTTCCAATATCAATAAGTATTTCAAACGCTTTGGTCTTGGTGTAAAAACAGGCGTAGAGGTTAACGATTCAAAGGGTCTGCTTGTAGAAAGCAGCGAAAATGAATCAAGCGGTAATACCCTTCAGGCGGCCATCGGCCAAATGAATGCATTTACCCCCTTGCAACTTGCAGTTTATGTATCCACCATGGCAAACGAGGGTATACGCTATGAAGCAAGGCTTATAAATAAGGTTGTATCCTATGATATGAGCAAAACCTACGAAATCGTAGAGCCCACCGTTGCCGAACAGTTTGAAATAAGCAAAAGCACAATAGATTCGGTTAAAGCAGGTATGCTCTCGGTTACTGTCGATGGTACAGGCGGTGCCACCTTTAACAATTACAGCATTAAGGTTGGCGGCAAAACGGGAACAGCGCAGGTAGCCAAAGGGGCCGACCACTCGGTCTTCATTGCCTTTGCTCCCTTCGATAAGCCCGGGGTGGCCGTTGCCATAGTGCTCGAGCACGGTGCTTCTTCACGTACCTGCTCCACCGTTGCAAGGGAAATGCTCGATGCATATTTCTTCGCCGAAGAAACAACGGTAGACCTTTCAAAACCTAATCAGGTTTTAGGTTAAAAAATATGTTAAATATTTGACAAAGTTGTCTAAATATGGTAAATTAATTCGGTGGTGAAAATGCCACCTGTAAATGGAGATGTCTATGGTAAAGATTATTGCCGTTCTCGGTGGCAAGGGCGGCTGCGGTAAATCCACCTGCAGCATTGGTCTCAGCCTTGCCTTGGCGGAACAAAAACAGCGTGTCTTACTTATTGATTTAGATGAGGGTATGCGCTGTCTTGATATGCTGCTAGGGGTTAGCGAAAAGCTGCTTTTCGATGTGTCAGATGCCATAAACGGGCGTGACCTTGCTTCCTGCATTTTGCAGGTGCCGGGTGGGGAAGGCTTGTCGCTTTTGGCGGCCCCCGGCGAAAAAGGGTTAATCGATGCAAAACTACTGGCCGGTTTTTTGGAAAACATACCAAACAGTATGTTCGATACGGTCGTGCTCGACCTCCGCGCAGGAAGTGATTTGCAGCTTTATAGGGCGCTTCCGCCTTATACCGAATTCTTGTGCATCTGCAACCCAAATGCCGTTTCAGTGCGTGATGCCGCTAATATCGGTACCCTGCTGAATAAGGCCAACCGAAAGGGTAAAATAATACTTAACAGATATCAAAGATACTTCATAAAAAATCCCGTTTTCTCTACCTTAGATGATATTATAGATGAATCGGGCTTAATGCTTTTGGGCATTGTCCCCGAAAGCGAAAGGTTGTCCCTTGCATTTTTAGAGGGCAACTACAAAATCAAAGGTAAGGCAAAAAAAGCCTTCAAAAGAATTGCTTTACGGCTTTGCGGAAGAAACATTCCACTTCCCAAGCTTAAAAAAATATAAAAATCTATCAGCGCTAAGCAAATAAAGGAGAAAGTTATGAATATTGCACTTATCGCACATGACGCAAAAAAAGAACTTATGGTGCAGTTTTGCATTGCCTATTGCGGAATTTTAAGCAGACATACTCTGCTGGCAACAGGCGCAACCGGAAAACTCATATCCGAAGCTACCGGCCTTAACATCGTAACCCTTCTTGGTGGCAATCAGGGCGGTTCACAGCAAATCGCTGCCCGTATCGGTTGTGATGAGGTTGATATGCTTCTCATCTTCCGCGACCCGTTAAATGCCCGCCCCGATGAACCGGATGAGCATCAACTTCTTCGCCTTTGCGATGTACACCAAATCCCCGTTGCAACCAATATTGCAACTGCTGAAATACTAATTCGCGGCCTCGACAGAGGCGACCTCGACTGGCGCGAATATTTAAGAAAACCCGAATAACCCAAACCTGCCCTAAACGGCATAATTTTGGCGCTTTTCGGCTTGTTGTCGTTTGTAGGCGTTAGCCTTACAAACTCCTTCGCACCAAAAATCACTCAAAATTCTACGCGTTTATGGTAGAATTGGAAATAGCGGTAAACAATACTTCGCTTGACAACAGTTTTGGATTATCCGCGTTTCCTTAAGAAACGATAAATAATAGGCGGTAATTTTAATGGCTGAAATTAATAAAGCTCCAAGGGGAACTAACGATGTTCTGCCCGAGGATAGCTATAAATGGCAGTTTGTAGAAAACAAATTGCTCGAAACTGCAGGGCTCTACGGATATAGAGAAATCCGTGTACCTGTATTTGAACACACCGAAGTGTTCATTAAAAATGTTGGCGATACCACCGATGTTGTTCAAAAGGAAATGTACACCTTTACCGACAAGGGAGACCGTTCAATAACCCTTCGTCCCGAGTTCACAGCAGGTGCGCTTCGCAGTATAGTTGAACATTCTCTTACAAGTGCGGCCCTTCCCGTTAAGGTTTGTTATCTTGGCGGCTGCTACCGTTACGAAAAGCCTCAGGCAGGTCGACTTCGTGAATTCCATCAGTTCGGTGTTGAATGTATCGGCGCCACAACCCCCTTGGCCGATGCCGAGGTTATTGCGCTTGCTAATCAGCTTCTAACCGATGTTGGCATTAAAAAGATTTCACTTGAAATTAATTCCATTGGCTGCCCTACCTGCCGTGCTGAATATCATAAGGCACTAAAGGCTTATTTTCAGGCTAAAAGCAGCGAGCTTTGCGGCACCTGTCAGGATAGATTAGAGCGCAACCCAATGCGTATTTTAGACTGCAAATCTCCTGTTTGCGCCGCTATCGCTAAGGATGCCCCCGTGGTTATTGATTTTCTTTGCGATGAATGTAAGGCGCACTTTGAAGCAGTTAAGTCTTATCTTGATGCTATGGCAATTTCTTATACCATCAATCCCAGAATTGTTCGCGGTCTTGATTATTACACCCGCACCGTGTTCGAGTTCGTGTCGGGAGATATCGGCGCACAGTCCACAGTATGTGGCGGCGGCCGTTACGATGGACTCTTAGAAAATATGGGCGGTCAGTCTCAGCCGGGTCTTGGCTTTGCAATGGGCGTAGAACGCCTGCTTATGGTGCTTCAAAGCCAGCAGGCCGAGCTTCCCGAACCTCGCCCCTGCGATATTTATATTGCCCCAATGGGCGAAGCCGCAGCACTCAACGCCGCAGTGCTTTGTAAAGCGCTGCGTGAAGAGGGCTTCGAAGCCGCAACCGATATTGTCGGCCGAGGCCTTAAGGCTCAAATGCGCTATGCCAACAAGCTTGGTGCAAAGTACACCTTAGTCCTTGGCGACAGCGAAATTGAATCGGGCAAGGCTAAGCTTAAATGTATGGCCGATGGCAACGAAACCGAGGTAGATATAAACGCCTTGGCCGAAGCGCTATACGATGCAAACTTCGCATCTCTCGCTGAAGCATTTGATATTTAAAAAAAGCCTATGGGATTAAACCCATAGGCCTTTTTTATTCAACCACACAGCCCTTATAATAGTGCTGTAAAATTTCTTTATAGCTTTTGCCCTGCATTGCCAAATAGTGGGCACCGTATTGGCTCATTCCAAGCGAATGGCCATAGCCCTTGGTTGTAAAGGTGTAGCTGCCCGAACTGAAAGCCACCTCAAAATTTGCCGACCTTAGGGAAAGTAGTTTTCTAAAATCTGCACCACTGATACTTACCCCCGCAACATTAAGGGTTTTAACCGTGCCGGCCTGAGTTCTTACAATATCGGTTATGCAGTTCTCATTTAGGTTTTGTATGATGGCAACCTGCGCTAAGGCTTGCTGAAGCTCGGCGGCAGTTACAACCTTTTCACTTAAATAATTCTTTTCAAGCTTATCCCAAGAGGAATCAACCGTTGTAAGATAGGCAAGCTCGCTGCCCCAAACCTCGGCGCAGTTTTCGGTTACTCCAAAGGATTTCGCGTGGTAAACGGTGTTGGCAGGCGCACCGTTATACAGCACCCGTTTTCCAAGTACCGATTTAACGGCTGACCTTATCTTGTTTTCATATTCATCAGCGCCTGCACCCCACTTTTCCCTTGCGGCCAAAGCCGTTATAAAGGATTGGTCTTGTGTGTAGTCATCAGTTATATCAAATTCCTCGGCCGCATAGGCCTCTTTTTTATTTATATAATATGTATAAGCCGCCACTGCCTGTGCTTTTAAGGCCTCGTTTTCATAAAGGGCGGGCATTTCGGCAGCCACAACCCCAAAAATATAATCCTCGGCCGAAATTGTTATTATTTCCCCCGTTTGGGATAGCTTAAGTTTAACCGTTTCACTGCTAACAGTTTGCTCGGTTTCGGTTAGCGGAAGCGCCGAAACGGGTAAATTATTAAGGCTGTTTTTGGCACAAAGGGGCAGGGTAAGCATAAACATAGCAGTAATCAACATAGTTATTATGTAAACCGATTTCATAATATCCTTCCTTTTTGTATTGACATTAATGTTTTAAGAATATAAAATATATATGTGTTTATATATTATATTGTTTTAACCTGTGTTTTATTACTTTTTAGGAGGCCAAAGCCTTGGCAGCAAAGTTTTATTTAATTGTTTTAGGTCTTGCCGCGGCAGTGGGTGTAACCCTGCGCTCGCTAATGCTTTTCTGCACCATCGACCACACCAGCGGTTTTATTAAAACCGAGTATTTACCGCTTGCCGTAATTATTATTGTTCTAATGATAGTGGCCGCGGCGCTTGTGTTCCTAATTCCGCTGTTAAGCAAAACAAAAGCTAACCTTAACCCCAAAACCGCAACCTTGGTTTACATTGTTTGCGAGGTTGTAATGGCAATTGCCGTTTTGTATGAAGCCTTTTTCTCATCAATTTTAAACTATGCTTCATCCCTGCAAATTGTTATGCATAAAGCGGCGGCAGTCGGCACGGCAATAGCCCTTTTATATGCGGCGTTTTGTAAATTTAAGAATATAAATTATTCAAAGCTAATAAACATTGTTCCGGTAGCCTTCTTTATTTCAAGAATAATAATTGTGTTTTCTGAATTTGCAACCCTTGCCACCGTGTCCGATACAATTATCGAAACAGCCGCAATGTGCTTGGCCCTTGTAACCTTCTTAAATTTTGCAAAGCGGGGCTGTAATATTGAGCTTAAGCACCCCAACCTTTGCAGGTCGGCAGCAGTGCTTTCAGCTTATGTTTGCCTGGTGGCATCTCTTCCAAGAGTTTTTTATTTCTTCTCCCACCCCGAAGGGCTGGCCTATTTCAGTAATATCCCCTCATTCACAATCCTTGCGGCGGCAATATTCTCTATCGGTGTTGCCCTTAAATTCGAAGAATAAACCAAAAGACCTTACTCAGGCGAGTAAGGTCTTTTTTTATTGCTCGGTTTCCTTTAAAAAATCATATTGAGTAGCAATTTGGTACCAGGTTACGGCTCCTACAAATCCCGTAACAGGCAAGCCAAACAGCCGCTGAAACTCCTCAACTGCCGCCCGTGTTTGCTCACCAAAATATCCTGTAACGGGAATTTTAGGTACAGCATTATAATAATCGGCAATAAAGCTTAAATAACTTTGAAGTGCTTCAACATCGGCGCTTTGTTGGCCCTCGCTTAAAACATAACCTGGGTAGAGCTTTGCTCGGTCTCCATAAAACTCGTCAGGGATAGAGGCCACTGTTTCCAAATATACCTCCCTTAGCTTATTCCAGGTTTCTCGGTCTACTCGGCTGTTCACTTCAAGGCCAAAATACTGCTGAAATTTTGCCACAGCATCGGCAGTGGTTTGGTCGTAAACCGCGTTAATGGGGAAAAGACTGAAGTTGCCGTTAAAATAGGCAAGCACATTAAGATAATACTGAATAAGGGCAGTAGCCGTTCCAACCGAGCCTATATCCAACGTGGTCTCAAAAGGTACCTGTGCCTCCTCAAGGGAAACCCCCTCGCTAACCAGCTCGGCAAGGCCTTTAACTCCCGTGTAATATCTTTTTATACGGTACCAGGTGGCCTTGTCAATAATACCTGTAACGGGCAGGTTGAATATTTCCTGAAAGCTTCTTACAGCCGCCTCGGTTGTAATACCAAAAATCCCATCGGGGTCGGTTATTTTGGGTATAGCAGGGTAGTTTTGCGAAATTCGGTTAAGCTCATCCTGAACGGTCTCCACAGCGTTGCCTGCATCGCCAAGCCGCAAGGGCACACCGGGGAAAGAATCCTCAATATTGGCAACCGGCGCATTAGTAATAATGTTAATGTCATTTCCGTAATATCTTTGCAGTATCTCGTAGGGGGTTAGCCCCTCGTTTGCAAGGCTTACGGTACCCCATTGGCTAAGTCCGTTACAGGTTGAGGTGGTACCGTTGCAAAATTGTGTAAAAAGCGGGTTAACGGTGCCCTGCCGTACAACATAATCGTTAAACAGCTCATCCACAAGCACACTTATGTTTTCAAAAATATCACGGTTCGGAACATAGGCTTGGTCAAAGGCGGTTGAATTTGTAATATCAAAATCATACCCGCGCGAGGGGTACCATTCGCTGTATATTCGGTTAAGGGCATAGGTTGTAATTGCATATATATTGGCCCTGAGTGCATTTTCGGGCCAGTTGGGGTAAATCTCGCTGGAGGCTACATTTTTAATGTAATCGGCAAAGGGAACGGTCACATTTTCGGCGGCAGAACTCGGTGTCCCTAAATGCACCGTTATGTTTTCGGGAATGGGCTGAAAAATTTGTTCAGGCATAAGTTTTCCCCCTTAAAGCTCGTAGTTAGAGGCTTCGTTTATAATAATCGGCCGTGTGCCATTGGGTGCAGATGCCACAGGGTATAGCGAAACGGTTTGAAGCGATGTTACCTTATCAAAAACTGCAACATTGTAGTTTATACTCTCAATAAATCCATCGGCCTCGGTTCTTATGTTGTAATAAGCAAAGGGGCGCTCATCTGGGTTGGGCGCTTCAGTAAAATCAGAGGATGGCGCAGGTAGGGGAATAGGCACGGTTTTTCCGCTTTCGTTTGTAAACACCTCTGTAATTTTGTTTTCATCCTGCCCACTGCCCGTAAAAACGGTAACCTTGGCACCGCGAACGGGGTAAAGTCCTCGCACCGCTGTTACAATAACAACAAGGCTTCCGCTACCCGACATATCGGTGGCATTATCTTCGCCCAAAGGCTCCAACACAGGTGTATTTATTTCTTCATTGTTCGGCATAGCTAAAGCCTGCATGGCTTTCATTTCGGCTATGTACTTATCAAAAATTGATTTATCCATAAAAACTCTCCTTAAATTTTGCATTTACTATATTTATATGCAAAGCCCTAAAGAATAGTTCAGCCCTGC
>JAGBGJ010000059.1 GCA_017936045.1 Clostridia bacterium | reverse complement strand
GGATGGGGCTAAATACTTGCGTTAAAACAAAATACATAAATGAAAGGAGCATTTATGTGATTGCCTTGAATATGATTTGTTAGGAGAGAGAATAGATGAACCTACCAAATAAATTAACAGTGCTAAGAATAATTTTAACCCCAATATTTATGCTCACCCTTGTGTGGAATTTTCCTTTCCATTATTTGGTGTCTTTGCTTATTTTCATTGGGGCATCACTTACCGACCTTTTAGATGGAAAAATCGCAAGGAAAAGGGGACTTGTTACCGATTTTGGCAAGTTCTTAGACCCCTTGGCCGATAAAATGCTAACCACCGCCGCTTTCTTGGGCTTTATTGCCTTAGATATTGGATATGGCGCTGTTTGGATTGCATTTATTGTACTTTTGCGCGAGTTTATGGTGTCTTCCATCCGCCTTATTGCATCCACCTCGGGCGGAAAGGTAATCGCCGCAAACATTTGGGGCAAGCTTAAAACCGTTTTCCAAATGGTTGCAATAATCTTTGCACTTACCGCAAAGCAGTTCACCGAAATTTTAGCAATGCTTAGCGTAAAGGCCGAAATTCTAAATGCGTTTTCCTCGGTTTTGGGTGTTGCTACAAGCGTGCTGCTTTGGATTTCGGCAATTCTTTGTGTCATTTCGGGCGTTATATACCTAATTGATAATAAAGATTTTGTAAGCCAAACAAAATAATTGTAGACAAACCGAAAAAAATCACTATAATATATATAGATATGTAAATATAGATGCGCTAAACGGGTAGAGTAACAATTTTACCGCCTTCAGAGAGGGGCTTTCATCGGCTGAAAGAAGCCCTGGGTACGGAATTTTGCGAAGTGCGCCCGCCAGCACACAAGGGGGAAATAACCAAACCCTTTAAACGCTAAACAGGTTTTGGTTACGCGGTATCCCTTGTGCGACCACATCGCGTTAAGATGCCAAGCTACAAACAGGAGTGGAACCGTGGTAATTACCGCCTCCGATGGACTTATTGTCTGTCGGAGGCTTTTTTATTCTTCTGTTTGTGAAGGGAGTATTTATGTTATTTGAAAGAATTCGCGAAGACATTCAGGCTGTAAAAGACCGCGACCCTGCGGCAAGAAATTCAATAGAAATCTTCTTTTTATACCCAGGGGTTAGGGCGCTTAGAATGTATAGAAGGGCCCATAAGCACTATCTAAAGGGCCGCTTTTTCCTGGCTCGCCTTATTTCCCAAAGGGCCGCAAGAAAAACAGGAATAGAAATTCATCCGGGCGCAACAATTGGCCGCCGCTTGGTAATCGACCACGGCACGGGCGTTGTAATCGGCGAAACCGCCGAAATAGGGGATGATGTTTTAATCTACCAGGGCGTAACCCTTGGTGGTACAGGTAAGGATTGCGGAAAGCGCCACCCAACTATCGGCAACAATGTTATGATTTCATCAGGCGCCAAGGTGCTTGGTCCCTTCAAGGTGGGCGACAATGCGCGTATTGCTTCGGGTGCAGTTGTGCTCGAGGAGGTGCCCGCAGGGGCAACGGTAGTGGGCGTGCCCGCAAGGGTTGTCCGCCTTAATGGCGAAAAGGTAACGCCGCTTGACCAAATTCACATACCCGACCCTGTTATGCAGGAAATTAATCGACTTGAAAATGAAATTTCAAGTCTTAAAGAAAAAATAGAAAAATTAGAGGAAGGCAAATAAAATGAAAATTTTTAACACCCTAACCCGAGAAAAACAAGAGCTTATTCCCATAGAAGAAAACACCCTTAGAATTTATGCCTGCGGCCCCACTGTGTATAACTATATTCACATTGGTAACGCGCGCCCCCTTTGTGTTTTCGATGTACTCCGCCGCTATCTTGAGTGGCGCGGTTACAATGTAAAATTCGTTCAGAACTTTACCGATATTGATGATAAGCTTATTAAAAAAGCTAACGAAGAGGGTATAACAGTTCAGCAGGTTGCCGAGCGTTATATTGAAGAATTTTGGACAGATGCTAAAGGCCTTAATGTAAGAGAGGCCACCGTTCATCCCAAGGCAACCGAGAACATTGATGCAATTCAGGGAATTATTACCTCTCTTATTGAAAAAGGCTTTGCCTATGAATCCAAGGGCGATGTTTATTTCCGCGCCAAGAAGTTTGATGAGTACGGCAAACTTTCCCATCAACCTCTCGATGACCTCGAGGCAGGGGCAAGAATTGATGTCACCGAAATTAAGGAAGACCCAATGGATTTCTGCCTTTGGAAATCGGCAAAACCGGGTGAGCCTTATTGGGAGTCTCCCTGGGGTCAGGGTCGCCCCGGCTGGCATATTGAATGTTCGGCAATGGCAGGCCGTTTCCTTGGTAAAACAATAGATATTCACTGTGGCGGACAGGACTTAATCTTCCCTCACCACGAAAACGAAATTGCTCAAAGTGAGTGCGCCAACGGTTGCGATTTTGCACATTATTGGATGCATAACGGTTATATTAATGTTGATAACCGCAAAATGTCCAAGTCGCTGGGCAACTTCTTCACCGTGCGCGAGGTAGCCAAGGTTTACGGCTACGAGCCTATCCGTTACCTTATGATTTCTTCTCATTACAGAAGCCCCATCAACTATTCAACCGATATTTTAGACCAGGGCAAAAATGCCTTAGAGCGCCTTTATACCTGCCGCGATAACCTTGATTTTGCACTTAAAAATGCGGCTGATGAGGGAACTGTGCCCGAATTCCTTGAAAAGTATAAGGCTCAGTTTATTGAAGCAATGGATGATGACCTAAATACAGCCGATGCTATCGGTGTGCTTTTCTCTATGGTGCGCGAAATCAACACCATGGTGGCAGCAGGCGCAGGCAAGGCAGCAGTCAATGCCGCAATTAAGCTGTTCGATGAGCTAACAAATGTTTTGGGCCTTGTTTACAATCGCAAATCGGCCGATTTAGACAGCGAAATCGAAGCCCTTATAGAGGAACGCACAGCCGCCCGTAAGGCTCGCGATTTTGCCAAGGCAGATGCCATTCGCGACCAGCTTAAGGAAATGGGTATTGTTCTTGAAGATACTCCTCAGGGTGTTAAGTGGAGTAGAGTCTAACTTAAAAAAATCAAGCGCGGGTTGTTCCGCGCTTGATTAACATTAATTACAACTAAAATTACTGCTTGAAGTGGCATTTTTAACCCTGCCAACCTCGGTGTTGTCGCAGGTGCGGCACCTAAGCTCGGGTATTGGGTTTTCAGCTACCTGGAAGCGGTAATCACAGCCAACCCTTGAAATATGGTTGCAAATAACCTTGTGCGAGGGCACAATATCAGGTGTTGGCGCAACAATTTTCTGGAATTTAAAGAAATCGGCACCATCATTCAGGCTTTCAAGCCTTTCGTATTCTTCGCGGCAACCGGTAAACTGTACTGTGTTTTTAAGCACGCCCCTCACATATTCAATGTTTTCGTGCAGGCAAAGGGGTGCGGGGAAGTTTCCATCGGGTATAACCTGATTCCATTCCTTACCCTCATATTTTTTAAGTAGCTCGGCCGCCTTGTGCAGGTGCCCTATTTCAATTTCTAAATTCTCCTCCCAAAGGCATTTAATATATTTATCGGTTTCGGTCATATAGCAAGACCAATAGAGGTAACACTCGGTATATTCGTGCCAAAGCATCATTTCAAGCCAGGTAGCCCCCGAATCGGTAAGTGATTCATATTGGGTCACGTGCTCCTCCTCAACAAGCGCAATTTCCATATACAGCTTTCGTAGCGCATCGTTGGTTGCAAGGTTTGTAATGTTCATATAATAGTTCATTGTCTGCTGTTCGGCTGCCGTAATAATCAGGGTGGCAAGCACTGTTTCCTTGCAGGCAGTTTTTGAGTTTATGTTCCTCTTTACATTGTCAAGCGGACATCTGTGGTGCGCAATGGTCGGTCTGCCGGGCATAATTTCGGTATACCTTCCAACCAGCTTTTCGGCGCGCAGTCCCTGTTCCATTTCAAGTTGATTTGCATACCTGTAAAGGTGGTCAAAATCCTCAAGCAGGGCAAAATCCAAGGCCTTTTTTACATGGCAGTCCTTTTCTCTTTTTGCCAGTTCTGCGGTAAGGTCAACGACCAGCTGCTCGTAGCTTATTGTATGTTCAAGCGGCGATTCATTTGCGGGCTTCAGCAGTGAAATTTTAAGCTGTTGCTGTTTTTCGGCATAGCGTGAAAGTGCCAGCTCGCGCCTTAAGTCATTGTTTTGAACGTGCCGTGCAAATTGGTGCGAAAACCAGTTAGCCTCAAATTCGGTACCGTTCATAAGAATAATTCGTGTCTTTGTATATGGGTCAACATCGTTTTTGTTATACGGCTTTGGATATAGCTCCTTAAAGTTTTTATACCCCTCAATAATGGGGGAGGGACGGTGTGCAAACGGATTCATAATCTGCCTCCTTTAAAATGTTACATTTAAGTTTATGCAGTAAAAAGAATATTTATAATGCAGGAGTAAAAAAATGAATTGGTTTATTCAAATAATAACTAATCCCTATTTGGTAATAGCAGTTTCCTCTTGGGGGCTGGCTCAGGTGGCAAAAACCATTATCTATTGGGTGGTTAATAAGAAACTGGATATTTGGCGCCTTTTTGGAGATGGCGGAATGCCCAGCGGACATTCGGCAACGGTAGCCTCTCTTGCTGCCACTTGTGCCTATTTTCACGGGTTTGGCAGCTTTGAATTTGCGGTTGGCGCCATACTTGCTATAATCGTTTGCCACGATGCCTCGGGCGTGCGCCTTGAAACAGGCAAGCAAACCCTTGTTATAAAGGAAATTGCCGATTTAATTGAGAAAATTGCCGACCAAAAAATTTCCGATGAAGTAAAGCTTAAGGAATTTGTAGGCCACACCAGCCTGCAGGTTGCTGTCGGCGCCACACTTGGTATAATCAATTCTGTATTGCTTTGTAATTTAGTGTTCTAAGAGGCGATAAAAATGAGCATATTCCTTTCCACATTAAATCAAATGGGCTTTTTAATGCTGCTAATAGCAGTTGGCTATATTTTGGGAAAATTCAATCTTGTAGAAGAGGGCGGCACCAAGATTTTATCTAAGCTTGAAAACTATCTTTTCATCCCTGCTCTGGTGCTCTCAACCTTTATAAGCAATTTTACGGTAAAAACCTTTAGTACAGCTTGGAAATTTTTGGCTTGCGGCACTGTTGTGGTGCTGTTGTCGGCAGTCTTCGCTGTTTTTGCTTCAAAGCTTTGCATTAAAGATGAATACATAAGAAAAATTTACACCTACGGACTTGCCTTTGCCAATTTCGGATTTATGGGAAATGCAGTTGTTTCAGCCCTTTTCCCCAATGTTTTTATGGAGTATCTTATATATGTTCTACCGTTTTGGATGCTTATATATGTTTGGGGCGTGCCCTATTTGTTAATGCCTTCAAGTAATGGAAAAAGCATAACATCGGGACTTAAAAAACTAATAAATCCAATGTTTATTGCAATGCTTATCGGTATGGTTGTTGGAATATTTGCCATTCCGCTGCCTTCCTTTGTGGGCTCGGCGGTTTCCTCGCTTGGCTCTTGTATGTCGCCTATAGCAATGTTGCTAACAGGTATGACAATTGCAAAAATCAATCTTAAAGAAACCTTTAAAAATTTGTCAATCTATGCAGTATCTATTGTCAAGCTTATAATAATGCCCCTTATTGCCATAGCTCTTTTATGTGTTGTTAAATTACCATATGAGCTTGCGCTTTGTACGGTTTGTGTACTTGCAATGCCGCTGGGACTTAATACCGTTGTGATACCAAGTGCCTATGGTAAAGATACTTCAGTAGCCGCAGGAATGGCCCTTATTTCACATTTGCTTTCCTGTATTACAATTCCTGTAATATTTATGATTTTTCAGCTAATAATAAAATAAATAAAAAAAGTATTGACAATAATAAAAATATAAGTTAAAATAAAAGTAGTAAAAATTACTACTTTATAAAAAGGAGAATAATATATGAAATACGCAGGAACAAAAACCGAAAAAAACCTTATGGCAGCCTTTGCAGGTGAAAGCCAGGCAAGAAATAAATATACCTATTTTGCATCGGTTGCAAAAAAGGAAGGCTACGAGCAGATAGCAGCCATCTTCCAGAAAACAGCCGATAACGAAAAAGAGCACGCTAAGCTTTGGTTCAAGGCTTTAGGCGCTCTCGGCAATACAGCTGAAAACCTTCTTAACGCAGCCGAAGGCGAAAACTATGAATGGACCGATATGTACGATACCTTCGCAAAAGAGGCCGATGAAGAAGGCTTCCATGAGCTTGCAACCCAGTTCAGACAGGTGGCTATGATTGAAAAATCCCACGAAGAAAGATATCGTGCTCTTCTTTCCAATGTTGAAATGCAAAAGGTATTCGAAAAGGCAGAGGAAACTATGTGGGAGTGCCGTAACTGCGGACACCTTGTAATCGGCAAAAAAGCCCCCGAGGTTTGCCCCGTTTGCAACCACCCCAAAGCATACTTCGAACTCCGCGCAGAAAATTATTAATAAAAATTTTAAAAGCAGCAGTTCAATATGTGAACTGCTGCTTTTTTATTTGTCCGCTTTAAAAATTTCGGTTACATCTATATCCGAAACTACTGCATCTACTTCGGAAATATTCGCCAGAGTGTATGCATATTTTTTACCTAT
This sequence comes from Clostridia bacterium, assembly GCA_017936045.1. Classification (GTDB taxonomy): domain Bacteria; phylum Bacillota; class Clostridia; order Oscillospirales; family Acutalibacteraceae; genus SFWF01. The sequence goes on along the minus strand of JAGBGJ010000059.1, from coordinate 14,128 downwards.
TTTTGAGGAGGAGCACAAAAATATATTAAGCCTTGACTGTGCCATTATGGCCCTGCGGATTTCCGATTCAACAACCGAAGCATCGGTAATGAGACCATCCTCGGTAATGCCTTGGCTTGAAAAGAAAAAAATATCGGCATTAAATTTTTTTGCAAATTCTTTTGCGCTTTCTCCAACAAGTGCCTTGGATTTACTAAGCAGTGTGCCACCGGTACAGTAAGAGCCAATACCCTGCTCGGCCAAGGTAAGGCAAACCTTAGGGCTGTTGGTTATTACGGTAATGTTCTTGAATTTAGAAATATAGGGTAAAAGTCGGTAAACGGTAGAGGAGGCGTCAAGAAAAATAACCGCATCATCCCTTAAGTATTCGGCTGCTTTTTTTGCAATTATCTCTTTTGAATCTGCATCCTGACTATCGCGGAACTCAAAGGGAATTTCATTAGCTGTGTTATTTCTGAGTGTTGCTCCGCCAAAGGTGCGGTGTATAAGGTTTTGTTCCTTCAAAAAGGCTAAGTCTCGGCGTATTGTGGGTGGGCTTACAAAAAGAAGCTGAGCCAAGCGCTCAACACTTGCCGATCCGCTTTCCTTCAATATTTCAAGTATCCTTTCGTGGCGTTCACAAAAATACATTACAATACCTCTCTTTGATTGAATAGTTTCGATTATGAGCATATTTTAGCATAATTCATATTATTTGTCAATTTTTGCGCCAATAATTGAAAAATCAATCATATTTGATATTATTTGATTAAAGAAAGGTGGTAATTACAATGTTCCCTAAAATTTCTCCTTCAATGATGTGTGCCGATATAACAAAGCTTAGTGAAAATCTTAAAATTTTTGAGGCTTTGGGTATAGAACTGCTGCATATCGATGTTATGGATGGACATTTCGTACCCAATTTTACCTTGGGCACAGATTACATAAAAAATCTCAGAAAGCTTACCGGCATACCTTTGGATATTCATCTTATGGTTGAAAACCCCGAAAATGTGCTGGACTATTTTACCCTTAGAGAGGGGGACTGGGTTTCGGTCCATGCAGAGAGCACAAGGCATCTGCAAAAGGTACTCTCAAAAATAAGGCAAATGGGATCAAAGCCAATGGTAGCCCTCAATCCTGCAACCCCGCTTTCGGTCATAGAAAACGTGCTTGATGATATCGACGGAGTCCTTATAATGTCGGTAAATCCCGGTTTTGCGGGGCAAAAGCTAATCCCTGCAACACTTAAAAAGTGCAAGGCTTTAAGGGAATGGCTTGATAGCACGGGATACAGTCATATAGAAATTGAAATTGACGGAAATGTCAGCTTTGAGAATGCGCACGCAATGTTAGAGGCCGGTGCAAACATTTTTGTTGTCGGCACATCCAGTGTGTTTAGTTCTAAAACAACCTTGCCTGAAGGTATAAAGCGCTTTAGGGCAATTATTAATAACCAAGAATACAAAAATACAGATATTTTATCGGGACGCAAAACAGAGTCTGCGGCAACTTGTGCCTGTGGAAAGCCTCACGAGTGTCTGTCTAAGGTGTATGTTGGAAGTGGAGAAATTGATAATATTGCTCAAAGGCTTGCTTGCTATGCCGCAAAAAAGGTTTACCTTGTTGCCGATAAAAACACCTTTGCAGTTGCAGGGGAAAGGGTGGCGCAGCTCCTTTTAAATGCAGGTGTTGAGGTTTTACCCTTTATCTTTTCGGACGAACGCCTTATACCCGACCAAAACAATGCTGGCCTTGCTGTTATGAACCTTAAAGGGGACTGCGATGCCATTATAGGTGTAGGCTCGGGGGTAATTAATGATATTTGCAAAATTGTAGCAAAAACTGCCAAGCTACCCCTTGTTGCAGTTGCAACCGCGCCCTCAATGGATGGCTATGCTTCGGCAACCTCATCTATGGAGATGGAGGGCCTTAAAATTTCACTCCCTTCCAAAGCGCCCGATACCATTATAGGTGACCTTGATATTTTGGCATCAGCCCCCGAAAAAATGCTTTCCTCGGGCATTGGGGATATGCTTGCAAAATATGTTTCTATATGCGAATGGCGTATTGCTCACATTATAAGAGATGAATACTACTGTGAAGAGGTTGCCTCAATTATGCGCGCGGCCCTGAAGTCCTGTGTAGATGTTGCCGACCGACTGCTTAAAAGGGATAAGGATGCCGTAAAAGCCGTTTTTGAAGGTCTGGTTTTAAGCGGAGTTGCCACCGAGTATGCGGGAGTTTCTCGCCCCGCATCGGGTGTAGAGCATTACATTTCCCACGTTTTTGATATGCGCGGTGTTTCCTTTGGCACAAAAACTGATTTTCACGGAATACAGTGCGCCATTGCTACCCTTATATCGGTAAAGGACTACGAAAAGCTTCGCAATATAACCCCTAACCGCGAAAGGGCAGAAGCCTTTGTGGCGGCTTTCGATTACTCAAAGCACAGCGAAGCGCTTGTCAAATTTATAGGAAGCGGCGCTAAGCATATGATAGAGCTTGAAAAGAAGGAGCAAAAATACAGCCCCTATAGTCATAAGGCACGACTGGACAGAATTATAAATAATTGGGATAAAATACTTGAAATTATAACCGAGGAGCTTCCCTCTGCCGAGCACCTTGAACAGCTGCTTAAAGTAATCGGCATACCAGCTGATTTTGCAGGCATCGGTATTGATAACAGTCTTGTGCCTTCGGCCTTCGAATTTTCAAAGGATATAAGAGATAAATATGTTTTATCCCACCTTGCTTGGGATTTGGGATTGTCTACAAGTGAACTTATATAAAAATAAAAAAGCACCCTTAGGGTGCTTTTTTTATTTCAAATAAGCCTTATAAACTGTTTTGGTGTAATGCTCTTCGCCTGCTTTTAATATTGGGGAGGGGAAGTAGCGCACATTCATGGAGTTGGGTGCGCCCTGAGTTTCAAGGCAGATTGCTGCAAACTTGTTGTGGGGAGTACCCTTCTTGCCAAAGGTTTCAAGGAAGGTGCCGGTGTAAATTTGAACACCGGGAAGGTCGGTATAGCAGTCAAGTGCAATTCCGTTTTCGGCATTATAAAGGGTGGCCGCATAGGAAAGCTCCCTTTGTGCGCCCCACAGCATAAAGCCGTTATCAATTCCGCCGCCCGTTACACCTAAAAGTCCTGTTTCATCGCCCAACACATTGCTCAGTAGCTTTGGTTCTTTAAAATCATAGGGGGTGTTGTCCACGGGGAAGATTTTACCTGTAACCAGCGCATCGCTGTCAACCTCGCAGTAACCATCGGCCTCAATGTTCAAGGTGTGGTTAAGGATGGTTTTGCCCGAAGTCGCACCGTTAAGGTTGAAATATGAATGGTTGGTAAAGCCAACAACCGTATCGGCATCGCTCTTTGCAAAGTATTCAATCGAAAGCTCGGCTCCCTTTAGGGTATATTTAACGGTAAAATCAAGGTTACCGGGGAAGCCCTCTGCTCCATCGGGGGAAACAACATGTGCGGTTACTGAATCGTTTTCAGCCTTAATGTCATACATAACAAAGGAAAGTCCATCTTCTCCTCCGTGCAGGCAGTGCTTATCCTTAAAGTTTTTGGTAACCTTATACTCTTTACCGTTCAGGGTAAATTTTGCACCTGCAATGCGGTTGGCAAAGCGGCCAACCGTTGCGCCAAAATAAGTTCCGCGGTCGTTATCGTAGCCTGCGGCATCATCATAACCAAGAACAATGTCAACATATTCGCCGCTCTTGTTCCTAACTTCAAAGGAAACAAGGTTTGCGCCAAAATCCATAATAGAAGCTCTGGCTACGCCACTGTCAATAGTATAAAGGGTAACGGCATCTCCCTTGTTTGTTGTACCAAACGGTTTTGTTGTAATCATAAAATCACCTACATATCTAAAGTTTTAATATCAAGCTTATCGGCCACATTTTTAACAAAGTTGTGGCAGGTAAACATAACTATTTGTTTATCTCTTGCATAGTCTTTAAGGAAGGCTACTGCCCTTAGCAGGCGCTCATCATCGTAAAAGCTAAAGGGGTCATCGGCAAAGATGGGGAGCTTTTCGCCCTCGTTGGTAATAAGCTCGGCAATGGCAAGTCGTAAAGCAAGGTAAAGCTGCTCTTCGGTGCCGCGGCTTAAATAATCGGCTTCCTTTGTGCCAAAGGCTTCCTTGGTTGTAATAGCAGGCTCCATACTCTTAGATACGCTTACCGATAAATATTTATCACTCGAAAGCTTAGTAAATATTTCGGCGGTTCTTTGGTCCAACACCTCGGAATAATTTTTTCTAAGGTCGCGGAAGGCCTCATCAAGCGAAGCGGTGGCAAGGTCGGCCACCTCGGTAAATTCGGCATAGCTTTTAATTTTATCCTTAAGCTCATCACGCTCGCGCTCTAAAACGGCAACAGGTTCGGTACCAAGGGTTGCCGCCTTGATTTGCTCGTTTATAGCAGTAAGCTGGCTTCTAAGCGTACCGGTATTATCGGTTTGCGCCTTGAACTGCTCTTTAAGGGAATCGATTTCCTCATCGGTAAGGTCGGCAAGACTACCATCCTTTTTATAGGCCTCAAGCTTTGCCTCGGCTTCTTCGAGTGAAGAGCAATTTGCGTGGTCGGCAAGCACTGTGATTTTTTGGGAAATCATCTCATAATATCCAAGCGCATTTTCCAGATTCTTAATAGTTTCAGAAACATCGGCCTGTTCGCCGTGCTTTAGGTTGCTCATTTGTGCGGCAAGCTTTTCTTTGGCATTATCGAGGTCGGACTGTAGTCCTCCGAGCTCATTTTCAAGCGACACAATATCATCACTCTTGCTTTTTATAAGCGCTGTTTTAGAGGCTGCAAGAATTTCAAGTTCGCTGTTTTGCGCTTTAAGTTTGGAAATTTCCTCTAAAGCAGTTTCTTTTTCTTGAAGTTTTGCATCAAGTCGGGCCGAATTTTCGCTTATTTTTGCCGAAAGCTCGGTGGTATCGGGCATAATTTTTCGCTTTAGAACAAAACCTAAAACAAATATAATTTGGCCCACAATAACTGCACCAAGACAAACCATTTTAACAAGCTGGTCTGTAAGCATAAAGAAGCCGATAATACTCAAAACGGTTAAAATAATACCAATTATAATAAGCGCTGAATTGTTTTTGCGTGTAGGCTTGATTGCATCCATTTCAGCCTTAAGCTCATCGTTACGGGCTCTCAAAGAATCAATTTCTTTATCAATATTATCTCTTTTTTCTACCAGTGTGCGAATTTCATTATCGGCTTTGGGAGATACAGCAGAAAGCTCTGCCTTTAACACATTAATTTCGGATATCTTAGCAGACTTGTCAGCTAAAACCTCTTCCTGTTCTTCGCCCAGTGCCGATATTTCATCAGCAAGTGCCTTAAGGCTGTCAATATAAAACTTTTCGGCAAAGCCGCCATCCTTGAGGGCGAGCATTTCCTTTGCGCGTGCGCGCTCCTTTTCGGTCTCAATATACCTTGAAATAAAATTCTTTTTCTTAATTTTATCGGAATTTTTAAGCCTATCAAAAAGGGTAGAGGCCGCTTTGCTGCTGGCCGCAATTTCTTCTTCCTTGAGTGTGGCGGCAGCCTTTAGCGATAACACCTTTTCTTCGTTTTCTTTTGCCTCTTTAAGTCTTGCTTCAAGCGTTTCAAGCTCAAAATAAGCCTTGTCTAGTTTGCCTATTTTGCGGCTTTTTGATAAAAGCGCCTCTTTAGCTGTGCGAAGCCTTAAATAAACCTTTTCAAAGCTAACATCATCATCGCTTGTGGTGGCAATGTTGGAAAGCTTGGCATTAATTTCGCCATCGGCCGCATCGTTTTTAGCAGCAAAGGTGGGCTCGGAAATAAATACGCTGCGCTCAAATGCTCCATCGGTAAGGCCAAAGAACTTAGCGCCAATATCCTCACTGCCCGAAAGGGTCTGCTTTTCATTTAAATCAAGGTTAATAAGCGAAATTTTATCGGTGGAATTAGAAGCCTTGAATTCGCGTTCAAGCCTGTAGTTTATACCCTCGTGCTCGAAGGTTATGCTTCCCGCCATAAGGTCGGTGTCCCACGGTCTGTATTTTTTTCTGGGATTTTTATCAATACCCGAAGCCTTGCCCGTGTTTCCGTAAAACATCATACGAACAAATGCCATTAGGGTAGATTTACCCTTTTCGTTTTGGCCGTATATAACAGAGAGGCCATCCGATAAATCTAAATGAAAGTTTTTAAATTTTCCAAAAGCAGCAATATCAATAGCTTTAATCTTCATCGTAAGACACCTCCCCATCAAAGGCATCAAGGCCTAAGTACAGCGCATCAATCAGTTTTTTCTTATCGCCATCATCGGCCGCTTTAATTTTTTCCAGCATACGGCCTACAAAAAGCCCTTTAAGGGAAATTTCTTTAGCCAGCAAATCTAAATCCAGCTTTTGCTTTAAGCGGTTTTTAATCTTAACAAAATACAGCTTACCGCTCAGTCTGGATAAAAGCTCGGGAACATTTATATCCGCAAGGGTTTCGCAGCTGCCCAAAAGCAATAGCTTATAAAGGTTGCGGTCATAGTTTTCACCAAATTCAAACAGCAGATTATCCAAAATTAGCTTTTCAGCCTCGTCGGTGTTTTGAACTTCGCTTAAATCGAATTTCTTGGTAATATGCAAACGGGCACAGCAGGGGGCAAAATGCAGCCTGCAACCATCTTTATTCAGAATACCAACATACACACCCTTTTCTCCCGTTTCATCAAAGCCCTGACCTTCGGGGCAACCGGGGTAGGAAAGATATGTGCCACCTAGTTTTTCAACAGCGGTGCGCTTGTGAATGTGTCCGAGCGCTAAATAATCGGCTCCGCAGTTTTCAACAAAAGCGGTGGTAATTGGGTTGTAGCTGCTGTCCTTTGCGCCAAAATCGGCATGTAGCAGGAATAAATTTATAAAGTTATCCTGCGGCATTTGGGGTGCCTCGCAAAACTCCATAGAGGAATGGGAAAAGGAGCGACCCATAGCCCTTACCTTAAATTCGGGGAACTCAACGGTTTCGTAGTTCTCGCCAAAAACAGTAAGGTTTTTTGGCAGCTCGAAATTCTTAAAAGGGGAGGCAGAATCAAGCGGGTCGTGGTTGCCCGCAACATATAAAAAGTGGGTGTCGGGAATTTCGGCCATATATCTAAGCACCGGCTCGGCAAAGGCGGCAGCGGCGGCATTGGAATCAAAAAGGTCGCCCGCTATAAGACAAAATTCGACATTTTCTTTCTTACAAAGCGCGCAAATATTCCTAAAGGTTTCCAGCACCTCATACTTGCGGCTTTCACGCAAATTATCAAGATAACTAAGCTCTGCGCCGATGTGTAGGTCGGCGGTGTGTAAAAGTTTCATAGGTAATACCTCCAAAGTTACTCTAATTCTATCATTTAGAGGTTAGATAATCAAGAAAATGTTGCATTAAATATGTATTTATTATATAATAGTTAAAATATTATTATGGGGAGATAGGCGCCAAATGGATATTAAAGTAGGCGATAGAATCTTAATGAAGAAAAAACACCCCTGCGGCGCCGATACCTTCTCGGTGCTCCGCATCGGGGCAGATTTTAAAATACGCTGTCTGGGCTGTGGCCGCGAGGTTATGGCACCGCGCGTTAAGGTTGAAAAAAACATAAAGAAAATTTTGGAGAATGGCAATGTTTGATAAATTAAAAGCAGTAGAAATCCGTTTCGAAGAGGTTGGACAATTACTTTCCGACCCTGCCGTTATTTCGGATAACGAACAGTTCAAAAAACTAATGAAAGAGCATAAGGAGCTTACACCCCTGGTTGAAAAATACCGTGAATATGCTGCGGCAAAAAATGCCGAAGCCGAAGCGGCAGAGCTGCTTGAGGCAGGCGGCCTTGATAAGGATTTTAAGGAGCTTGTTGAAGAGGAGTATCTCACAGCCAAGGCAGATATAGAAAAGCTTTCGGAGGAGCTTAAAATTTTGCTTCTTCCCAAAGACCCTAACGATGACCGCAACGTTATCGTGGAAATCCGCGGCGGTGCAGGCGGCGAAGAGGCGGCACTTTTTGCAGGGGTTTTAACCCGTATGTACACAATGTATGCCGAATCAAAGCGTTTTAAGGTTGAAATAATTAATGCCAACGAAACCGAGCTTGGCGGATATAAGGAAGTCAGCTTTATGATAGAGGGCGAGGGCGCATACTCGCGCTTTAAATACGAAAGCGGAGTGCACCGCGTTCAGCGTGTACCCGAAACCGAAACCTCGGGCCGCATTCACACCTCAACCGTTACGGTTGCCGTACTTCCCGAAGCCGAGGATGTAGAGGTTGAAATCAACCCTGCCGACCTGCAGATAGATACATTCCGTGCATCGGGCGCAGGCGGACAGCACATCAATAAAACCGATTCGGCAATTCGTATAACCCACCTTCCCACAGGCCTTGTGGTTGAATGTCAGGATGAGAGAAGCCAGTTTAAAAACAAGGATAAAGCAATGAAGGTGCTTCGTTCCCGCCTTTATGAAATAGAGCAGGAAAAGCAGCGTGATGCCATCGCATCCGACCGTAAGGCACAGGTTGGTACGGGCTACAGAAGCGAAAGAATTCGCACCTACAACTATCCTCAGGGCCGCGTTACCGACCACAGAATAGGCCTTACCCTTTATAAACTCGATACAATTGTAAACGGAGATATTGATGAGGTTGTCGATGCACTCATCACATATTACAGAACAGAAATGCTTAAAGCACAGGCGGAACAGTAAATTATGGAAACAGCAAGACTAAAGGACAATTTAGCAGGCATCAGCGCTGCGGCCGAAATTTTAAAGGCCGACGGCATTGTTGCCGTGCCTACCGAAACGGTCTACGGTCTTGCCGCATCCGCCTATTCCGATACCGCAATATCCAAGGTTTTTGCCGCAAAGGGCAGACCGCAGGATAACCCGCTTATAGTTCATATAAGCGATTTTGAAATGCTCAGCGATGTTGTGTCGGATTTCCCGAAAGAAGCTAGGGCTTTGGCCGAAAGATTTTGGCCCGGCCCCTTAACAATGGTGCTGCCAAAGGGCGAAAAGGTGGCCGACAGCGTATCGCGCGGACTTTCAACCGTTGCTGTTCGTATGCCAAATAACCGTGTTGCCCTAGATATTATAAAGGCGGCAGGAATACCGCTTGCAGCCCCCTCGGCAAACCTTTCGGGCAGCCCCAGCCCCACAACGGCCGACCACGTTATTTCCGATTTAGATGGCAAAATTGATGCTGTTGTTATGTCGGGTAGCTGTGAGGTTGGCCTTGAATCAACGGTGGTTTCCTTGTCCACAGACCCACCAAGACTCCTTCGACCCGGCTTTGTTACAGCCGAAGAACTAAAAGAAATTCTTCCAAACCTTGTGGTAGATAAAGCCGTGCTGGAAGAGCTGCAAAAAGGGGAAAAGGCGGCTTCCCCCGGTATGATGTACAAGCACTATTCCCCAAAAACCGAGGTCTTTTTGGTAGAGGCCGAAGCCGAGGAGTTCATATCTTTTGTAAACAGTAAAGAAAATTGCGCCGCTATCTGCTTTAGTGAAGAGCAGGGAAGCATTACCGCGCCTACCCTTTCGCTTGGCGCAAAAGATAACAATAAAAATCAGGCTCAAAACCTGTTTTCACTACTGCGCGAGTGTGATTCGCTTGGCGTTCAAACCGTTTTTGTACACGCCCCTAAAAAGGATGGCGTTGGCCTTGCGGTTTATAACCGACTAATCCGCGCGGCAGGCTTTAAGGTGATAAAACTATGAAATATATTTTAGGTTTAACAGGTCCAACAGGCTCGGGCAAGACAAGTCTTCACGACATAGCTAAAGATATGGGCTATACGGTTATTAATTGCGACCTTGTGGCAAGGCAGGCAACCGGTCAGGAAGATACGCTTTTAGCCCTTACCACCGCCTTTGGAAGCGATATATTGGAAAATGGCCGCCTTAACCGAAAAGCTCTGGCAGAGAAAGCCTTTTGCTGTGAGGAAAACACACAGCTTTTAAACAAAACAATACTGCCTTTTATTTTAAAACTCATAAATCAGGAAATAGAAAACAGCAGCGCTTCAAAAATCCTGCTCGATGCACCCACCCTTTACGAAAGCGGCGCCGATAAGCTGTGTAACGCTGTTGTTGCAGTGCTATCTAATGTGGAAAACCGCAAGCAAAGAATACTATCCCGCGATAACATAACCGAAGCGGCCGCATCCCTTAGAATAGGGGCAGGCAAAACCGATGAGTTTTATAAATCAAAAACTCCGCACATACTATATAACGATGGCACACTTGCCGAATTTATAGCCTCTTTTAAGGCACTTGTTAAGAAATTGGAGGAAAATTAATATGGCCGAAAAAACTGTTGGCGAAAAGCTAAAGGAAGAACTTTTTCTTAAAAAGGAAAATCCGCTTAAAAATATCAGTGATGAAAAATGGGAGAAAGTCACCGCCTTTGCACAAGATTACAAGGCCTTTTTAGCCAAGGCCAAAACCGAACGCGAAGCGGTAAAGGTATCCATAGAAATTGCCGAAAAAGCAGGCTTTAAGCCCTTTGATGCAGCAAAAAAATATGTGGTAGGCGATAAATACTATGTAAACAATCGCGGCAAGTCCATAGCGTTTGTGGTTGTGGGCAAGCAACCTGCAGACAGCGGCCTACAAATTACCGCCGCTCATATTGATTCCCCCCGTATGGACCTAAAGCCTAACCCCCTTTATGAGGACAGCGACTTAGCCCTCTTCAAAACCCACTACTACGGCGGAATTAAAAAATATCAGTGGACAACTATCCCCTTGGCTCTTCACGGTGTTTTTGCCAAAAAGGATGGCAGCGTGGTTGAGGTAAATATCGGCGAAGATGACTCTGACCCCTGCTTTGTTGTAACCGACCTTTTGCCACACCTAGCTCAGGAGCAGTCTAAGCGCACCTTAAACGATGGCATTAGGGGAGAAGAACTTAACATTTTAATTGGTAGTTTACCCTTTAAGGATGATAAGGCAAGCGAGCTTGTAAAGCTTAATATTCTTAAAATATTAAACGAAAAATACGGTGTTACCGAAGCCGATTTCCTCTCGGCCGAGCTTGAAGTGGTTCCCGCAGTAAAGCCTCGCGATATTGGGCTCGACCGTAGCCTTATTGGTGCCTACGGCCACGATGACCGCGTTTGCGCATATCCTGCCCTTGCGGCAATTTGCGAAATAGAAGTACCCGAGAAGACCGCTCTTTGTGTGCTTGCCGATAAGGAAGAGACAGGTTCAGACGGAAACACTGGCCTTGCTTCCGATTTCCTGCGCTTTGTTGTGCGTGATTTAGCCGAAATGCAGGGTGTGGACTATACCGTAGCCCTAAGAAATTCAAAGTGCCTTTCGGCCGATGTTAACGCAGGACTCGACCCAACCTTTAAGGATGTTATGGAGGCTAAAAATGCCGCAAAATTAAACTACGGCGCAGTTATCACAAAGTATACAGGCGCCAGAGGCAAAAGCGACACATCAGATGCTTCTGCCGAATATGTAGCCTATGTCAGAAATATGCTCGACAGTGCAGGTATCACCTGGCAAACGGGCGAGCTTGGCAGGGTAGACCTCGGCGGCGGCGGAACGGTTGCCCTTTATGTTGCAAATATGGGTGTAGATGTGGTGGACCTCGGCGTGCCCGTACTTTCAATGCACGCTCCCTTTGAGGTTGTTTCAAAGTTCGATGTATATGAAACCTACAGAACAATGCTTGAATTTTGCAAATAATGAAAAGCCTTTTCAAAACAGTAATAATAAAAACCCTGCCGGTTATGACAGGGTACATAGCTTTAGGCATTGGCTTTGGCATACTTTTCAGCAGTAAGGGGTACGGCATTATCCCCTCGGTTTTAATGGCCGCCCTTGTTTATGCAGGCTCAATGCAGTATGTGGCCATAAACCTTATAAGCGGCGGCGCCAGCCTTATTACAACCGCAATAACCACTCTGCTGGTTAATGCAAGGCATTTGTTTTACGGTATTTCAATGCTCGAAAAATATAAGGGCGCAGGCAAGAAAAAGCCCTACCTTATATTTGCTTTAACCGATGAAACCTATTCGCTGCTTTGCACCGATGATTACCCCAAGGATATAGACAAAGGGAAATATCAGCTTTTGGTTTCGCTTTTTAACCATATTTATTGGGTAACAGGCTGCGCTCTGGGTTCGGTAATCGGTTCGGCAATACCCTTTAACACGGCGGGAATAGACTTTTGCATGACAGCACTTTTCGTTACAATTTTTACCGAGCAGTGGCTTAGTACAAAACAGCATATACCTGCAATAATCGGCCTTTTGGCGGCAATAATTTGCCTGCTTATTTTTGGGGCAGATGCCTTTTTAATTTCCACAATGGTTTTAATATCTGTTGCTTTAATTCTTTTAAAGCCTTGGCTTTTAAAGGAGGAAAACAATGGATAATACATATCTTATTTTAAGCATTTCGGTAATTGCCGTAATAACAGCGGCATTACGCTTTATACCATTTGCCGTATTTTCTGCAAACCGTAAAACGCCAAATATAATTTTATATCTTGGCAAATATCTGCCGTATAGCATAATGGCAATGCTTGTGGTCTATTGTCTTAAATCTGTAAACCTTTTGGTATCGCCCTTCGGCCTGCCCGAGCTTATCGGAGTTTTGGTGGTTGTGCTTCTGCATATTTGGAAGCGCAATACCCTGCTTAGCATTGCTGTCGGCACGGCCTGTTATATGATGCTGGTACAAATCGTATTTTAGAATTGGAGTAAATTATATGTTTCGCGCAATTGTATTTGATTTAGACCATACCCTTTTTGATAGGTATGCAACCATAAGAAAAACCTTTATAGCCTTTTATGACCAATACCGCGACAGAATCCCGCAACAGCTTTCTTACGAGGAATTTGTAGAAAAGGTTATCGAGATTGAAAAGGTTTACATATACTACGGTTGGCATATCGTTATTAAAGAATTGGCAAATCATGGCCTAATGACCCCAATGACCGAAGAAGAAATTATAACAGCAGTGCGTGAGGTTGTAGTAGATAAATGCTGGGCGCTTGCTGCAGTAAAGCTTCCCTTTACCATACCCACCTTAAACAAGCTTCGCCAGATGGGCTATAAAATCGGCCTTGTTACCAACGGCGGGCACAACCCTCAAACACTTAAGCTTAAAATGTTAGAGCTTGAAGATATGTTTGATGCAGTGGTTATATCGGGCGATGTAGGTGTCCACAAGCCCAACCCCGAACCCTTTATGGTTTTGGCCGAAAAAATCGGTGTCGACCCCAGTGAAATGATGTATGTCGGCGACCATCCTCTAAACGATGTCGAAGGCTCGCGCAGGGCAGGTTATACCCCCGTTTGGGTAAGAACAACCGGAAATTGGTATTTGCCCGAGCTAGAAAGAGCCCCCTACGAGGTAGATACAGTAGCCGAGCTTCCCGAACTCCTTGCTAAAATAGATAAATAATAATCATTACTAAAGCATCCGTTTTAATTTTTTTAAAACGGATGTTTCTATTCTTGAAACATAAGAGCGCGAAATTCCAAGAAGCCCCGCTATCTGTCGCTGGGTAAGCTCACGCTCTCCGCCAAGTCCGTAGCGCAGCCGTATAATTTCCTTTTCTCGGTCATCAAGCCGAGTTTCAAGTAAAACCCTAAGCCTCTGCAGTTTAACCTTTTTATCAATCTCATCGGCAATATTGATATCATCGGCCACAACATCAATAAGGGTAAGGGCGTTACCATCCTTATCGGTGTCAATCGGGTCGCCAAAGTGCAGCTCACCTGCCGTTTTTTTAAGGTTTCTGAAGTGCATTAAAACCTCGTTTGCTATCCTCACACAAATCGGTTTTAGTTTGTGAACGAAAATCCTCAGTAGTATCTTCGTCGTAATCTACGTCCGAAAACTCTATGAGTTCTTCGTCTTCATCGGTATCTATTTCGATGTGTTTTATGTAAGGTGTGATATCGGGGAGCTCGATATCACCGTCCTGCGAGCCGAATAAAATAACGTGTGCATTTTCGCCATCCCAAATTACACGGCGTACAATACTTTGAATGGCGGCTCTTTTTTGTTCGTAGGACATATCATCAATAGTGTTTTTGAAAACGCCCAGCATCTGACGAAGCACGTCAAACTCAATATCGCTGAAAGCGTGTTCGGCG
>JAGBGJ010000058.1 GCA_017936045.1 Clostridia bacterium | reverse complement strand
TTGCTGCCTTTGCCGCCGTTAAAGTTACCAATACCTATTTGTGCGCCCCAATCAGCGTTTGCGTTGGCTGCTACGACCTTGTACTTTACCTCAACAATAGCTTTATCAATGCTTGTAAGCTTAAGAGGAGCACCATCAACCGCAAGCAGATAGGTTGGGAACCAGGTTTGAGTACCGTATGATTGGCTTGTAAGAGCTCTTTCATAAGCACTGATATTAACCTTAAGCTTTCCATCTTCAACCGCTATAGTTGTTGAGGTGGTGCTTCCTGTGGTTGCAAATAAGTTAGTCGTATCCTGTGTTAAGTCAATTACCGTTGTTTTGTCAACGTTGTCGGCATTAGCGGTAAAAGTTGATGTGAATATCATAGTGAACAGCAGGGATACTACTAATACCAATGAGATTATCTTTTTCATCAAATCTCCACCTTTCTAAAAATTAGTGTTGATTATTCGATTAACCGGTAATGCCTACACGGTCAATAGAACGGACAAATTTGCGCTGGAATATCATATACAGTACTAAGGGTATTACTATAAACATAAGGCAGGCCGCGCTGACAAGTGTTGAGTATTCAGGCCACCCCTTGTAAACACCTATTTGCTGTAAATATACCGTTAAAAAGTTCATTACCATTGAAAGCGGCGCATCCTCGGACAGGAAGCTGAGGGTTGCAAGATGATATTCGTTCCAGTGCCAAACAAAGGACAATACCGAAACGGTTGTAATAACAACGCTTGAAGATGGAAGCGCAATTTTGAAATAGGTTTTTACAGGACCTGCGCCATCAATATATGCGGCATCTTCAAGTTCCTTTGGAAGGCCAATAAAGAACTGCTGGTAAATAAATATCATCATACCGCTTCTTATACCCACACCAAAAAGCGAAGGCAGCCAATAAACAAAGGGTGTATTGAAAATGTGCAGATTTCTGAAGTTTATTGACATTGATAAGCTGTACATTTGAATGGGGATAAGTAACGAAAGTATTAAAAAGAAGGTAAATATAGGCTTTCCTTTAAACTTAAAACGGGCAAAGCCGTAAGCTATAAAGGCGCATACAAAAACCTCTATTGCGGCACTTAAAATTTGTACCAAAAGGGTTTGCTTAATAGCATTTCCGAAGTTCATAAGTTCAAAAACCTGGGCAAAGCTATCGAAGCTGAAGCTTGCAGGAACCCAGATGTGCTCCATATCAAGCAGGGCGTTTCTATCCTTAATTGCCGAAACAAACATATATAGCAGCGGGTACAAAACTATATATCCTACAATGGTCAAGAACAAAAATCTTGCCAAGGAAAGTATTATTTCGGGTGTTTTGCGGCGGAAAATACTACCGTTAAATCGAAAACTATTTTTCAGCATATTAACTCCACCTCTTTAAGAATATTTTGTTGTAAAGGAATAACACGACTGCCATAATAATTCCTATTACAATGAAATAGAACCACAGCGAAGCCGAACCTCTGCCGTAATCAAGGTTGTTAAAGAAATTATATCCGTGGGATATAATTTCGTTGTTACTCTTGGTTATGTTTTCAACAATTGTGAAAACAATTACAAGGAACATTGTGCGGCCAAGCATTGGCAGTGTAATAAACCAAAACTCTTCCCATTTGGTTGCGCCTTCAACGTGGGCTACTTCATAGAGCAGGTCGGGAATAGACTGAAGACCTGCAATAAACAGAATGATTTGTATGCCGCTTTGCCATACAAGCATAAATAGATTATCGAGCGCTACCGAAAGATAGCTTTCAATGGCGGTTGGCAAATTAAGTGCTGTAAAGATTTCGGAAAAATCTATCATTCCAAATGATACGGCATCGTTAATTGCAACCTCTGTTGCGTTGCTTGAAGCAGCGCCTAAATAGAGCTCTAAAACCGCGCCGCTGGCAATAATTACCGGCATAAAATATAGGGACCTAAAGAAAAGTCTTCCGTGAAACTTATTGTTTAAAAGAACCGCCAATATAAGACTTACAACAAGAATAAACGGTACGGATATTAACATATCTGTGATTGCTGAAATAAAATCATCAATATACTGGGTGTCCTTAAACAGTATGTATTCAAAGTTTTCTAAGCCTAAAAAGTTTGTTTTTACTCCCTCAATTTCAATAGAAATCTGCGCGAAGCTGAAGTATGCCGACTGTACAATTGGCATTATGAAGAAAAAGAGCATTCCAACAATCCAGGGAGCAAGAAATATAAATGCATAGCGGGATTTGAGTGTTTCAAGACCTTTTGGTTTGCGATTTTTCATTTACTCTCCCCTCCCTGTAATATAGCTTTTTGCAGGAACACTGCCGTAAGCCGTTTCGATTTCGCTATCGCCGAAGTTTACAACTGTATAAACACCGTTATCGAATTCGGTAACCGATGCAGTTTGGCTTAAGCGTACATAATCGGTAACAGCCGCGCCCTCAACACTATTAAGATAATCCTTAATACCGTTTAGTGTTCTAGCTATTTCTTCCCTGTTTCCTGCAAAATGAGAACCGAAGATAAAGGAATGTGCATTGGTTACAATCTCTTTATCGAAATTATAATATAGAGTGTAAGAAGGCGAAATTCCGCTTTCAATACATCTTAAAAGCGCATCTTCTTTATTACTGCACAGGTTGAGCGATACCGAGCTCATTGGACGATATCCCTTAAACACTAACTGATAAAAAGGAACATCGTAGCTTGAAACTACATAGTTCGAAGAATAAATAGGAACATCGTTTATGTAGTCGGTGCTTACTGCTGCGTAAACATTTGCGCTTGTGCTTAAGGTGTTATATCCGGCTTTGGCGGCAGATTTATAAATATTTGAAACATCTTCGGACATATCGCCGCAAATATAGTGTTTTTGCTCTTTATAATCGGAATAAGCAACCTTTGAAAGTGATGCATAGGACAAGCCTGAAAGGCCTAGTTTTTGAGCCTTTTCGTTTACCTTATTGGAAGCAGTGAAAAGACTGTTTCGCGATAACACGAAGAATCTATCCTGATTTGCCATTTTGCTTACGGTATCAAAGCTGGTATACTTAACAACCTGACCACCGTGGTAAACGGCAGTGTTGGACTTAGAAAAGCCTGAACCTGCATTTTTAAATGAAATGAGGTCGAAATCCATAAAGGAATTAATGCCCTTTTCATTCAGCGCTTTTACAAGGCTCTTCATACCCTTAGCGCCGCCGAGCTTGCCTGCCACCGTAAAGCCGCCTGCAACCTCGCCGATATCTACTCCCGTTTTACCGAAGCCAAGCAGTTGAACATTAATATCGTTACCAACAGCTTCGGCCAGCTCCTCTGTCATGGAAAGCGCTTGCTTTGTGGTGGTTAAGGGGAATAGCTTTTCGGTGGGAATACCAACCACAAAGTCGGGCTGAATTACAGCGCCGATGTACTTGAAGGTTGCCAGTTTTTCTTCCCTATCGTTTTTCTCGAGCCCTGCATTTTCCACCAAATAGTTTCGGTAACATCCGGCCATACCCTTTATATCTGCATTTTCTCCCGAAAGGGGGAAATACCTGATTTCTATAGGCTTGGTTACAATGCCATCACTAAATATTTTGAAGGCGCCCAAGGTAGTTGTGGTTACAAAGTTTTCGGGGCGCTGTATATAGCTGTAACCCCTTATTCTGAATTCGGGATATATGCTTGAATATCCAATATTGGCAGAACCGATATTCCAGTTAATAGAAGCTGTTTCAGAACCCGAAGAAATAACTGCAAGAATAGCATTATCTCCTTTTTTGGCTCCGAAAACAGGCATATTAATTTGTTCTTCGGTGTTGGCCTTAGTATATGACTGATGCGAAAGGTCTTTGCCGTATACAAACTTTGAACCGATGGAACCTACACCATCAGACACGAAGGGTTCAATTACCGAACCCGAACCATCGGGCATAAATAACCAACTATTCTGGGCATCGTTTTTCATTCCGCAAAGGAAGGGTGCCACTGCAACAGAATGGATTTTAAATTCTTCACCCTCGGAAATTTGTGTGGGTCTGACAGTAATCTTAAAGGAATCTTCCTCTATTGTGTATTCAACAGGTACCGAAAATTCGTTTTCAAGAAATTCATAGGTAACCTTTAATCCGTTATCAACCTTTTGGGCATATACTCCCCCGCTTTGAACTGCGGCGCTATATGAATAGGCTGTAACATCATCGAAGGATTTAGGGTCTTGGTATATAACCTGAACAACCGATTCAAGCTGAGGATGGTTCTTCTTAACAGCACCATTTTCCTGATATTGCGGCTCTGTGGCCTCCTGAGGAATCTGACCCCAAACATAACCGGTAGCCTTTTCTACAAAGCTGACCCTTTTAGTAACGTTATCCCAAACCAGCTGCCAGTTGTCGTTTTCACACACTACGCCTGTAGATGTGTAATCCGAATCAAAGCTCTGCTCTGAGTAGGATAAAAAGGTTTCAAGTGTTGTTGACACCTTACCGCAGCCTGCCATACTAACGGCTAAAGATAAAGCCATTAACAAGGAAAGAAAACTTAATATATATTTTTTCATCTAAGTTTCCTCCTTTAGCGGTATTTGATTTCGGTGAATACTGTTCCTATCCAACCGTAAACCTGCTGAGCCAGCATAAACACAAGGAATATAAGGAAAACTATTATTAACATTGCAATAACAGTAACCGCTGTTGTTCCAAGGAATTTGCCAAACTCAAAATCGTGAATTTTCATTATTCCGACTGCAAGAATTATAAATGTATATGCTACACAAATAGACTGGAATATTGTTACGAATACAAACTCATCGGGAGAAAGTATGTGAGACAATACTACACCTACAACGGTGGATACGATTGTAGGTATCAAGCTATAGCACGTTACCATATAGATTTCTTTCAACTTGCCTATGCCGCCCATAAGCACACAAACAAGCCAGTTGGCAATAACAAAAAGTAAAACTAAAGCAACCGTTCTGAGCAACACAAAGAAAGAATTGTAGCTTGAAGCATCGAAACGGTTAAAAGCGTATCCTGAAGCTACATCGCTTACGGCTGTAACAACATAGAATAACGCTAACAATACTGTTGCACAAGTGAGTGAGCCCATATTCTTTTCTTTAACCAGACGGAAGGACTCAAAAGGATGGAACACGCTTGAAAGCATATTCTTAACCTTTTCATTTTTAATGAGTACAAAGGCTTTTTTCTTTTTGAGCTGCAACAGCCATATAATGGCACCCAAAATTACTGCTAAGCCTAAAAATCCTAAGGTAAACCACTTTTCTAAAAAGGCGGTTCTAAGCTTTACAAAGGAATCGGCATATGTTTCCCTATCTGCGCCGAGCTTTGAAAACTTTATTGCGTTTTCGTAATCGCCCATCGTGTAATACGCTTTTGCAAGACCTTTATATGCAAGCTGATTATTTACATCAGCCTTGATGATTTCATTCCAAGCATCAACAGTGTCTTCAAAGTTATCATTAAGGGTATCAAGCTGGGCCGTTCTTGTTGCATTGCCATATTCGGTAATGGAATAAACGGTAGCGTTCTTGCTTACAGGGTCGGTAACGATAACATCGGTACCGTTAATTGCAATAGCGCCGCCCAAGGATACAGTTCCTGTTTGGTGCTGCTGGCCTTTAGCTCCCCCAAATACGCACATAAGATTGCTTTCGTTATCGTACCAGAAAACTCTATTATATGCGCCGCTTTCAAGAGCATAGAAAAAGCCGTCTTTATCAACATCAATAGCCTTAAGCGATTCAGCTTGTAAAAGCCTGTTTGATTCATCTGCAAAATTATAATCAGTCTTACCCAGTACATCTTTTCCGCCGGGATTCAGTCTTTTAACCTGACCCTTAGGAGTTTCGGCACCCGAAACAGAGGTAACTGTATAGATAAAATCGTTGGGACCTACCACAAAGTCGGTAAACTGATAAGGCAGTGCCCTTACAGATGCGGCTCTTTTTTCATCGGTAGAAAACAGGTCGGTTATAAAGTTTTTAATTGCATCTCCAACCGAAACTGCAACGGTGTTTGCACCGTAAAAGCCCAAGAACTCCATTGTTGGAGAGTATACAAGCGCACCATAATAAGAACCATCGCTGGAAATGTAGAGATAGTCTCTTGAATCTACGGCAATTTTTTGTGGGCTGTACTTAAAGTCGCTGGGAATAAGCTTTGATTCGGGGAGTGTTAAATTATGAAGCACATTACCGCTTATATCAATGACCAGTATTCTGGCATTTTTTGTATCGGCAATATAAATGTTTTCACCCTTAACAAATATACCCGAAGCCCCTACAATAGAAAGAACATCATTCTCATAAACAATTTTATTTATTTCTACTGATAGATTGTAATCCTTATCTAGAACATATATTTTTGAAGCTGTGCTATCAAGAATATATGTATATCCATCGGCTGCGCAAACATCATCTACACTGCCGAAAAGCTCGGTTCCGAGTTTTGAAGAATCTATAACAAACCGAGGCTCATACATTGGCTTGCAGTAAACCATTGTTTTTGATTTACTTCCCAAGCCATCCCAATATGTGTATGTTTCGTATGGGATTTCGTTTGTTTCCGACGAAGAGGTTTTAAAGGTTGTTGCAAATACACTTGTAGTAAAAAGCGAAACTAAAAGTATAATTGTAAGCCCAATTGAAGCGAATAATTTAAAACTATTTTTTCTTAACATACTATTCGCCTCCTAACCCTTAATACCAGCGCTGCCCATTGTTTCCTTAATACTGCTTTGAGAGAACAGATATACTACAATGGGAGGTATCATCATAATAACAGTTGCTGCCATAGCGGCGCCTGAACGGGCTATTCCGCCTGCACTGATTGTGGACATAACAGTAGGCAAAGTTTTAAGCGATTCGTTAAAAATTGTGCCTGTTGGAATTGTTGCCCAAATAGACTGGAATGCAAACAACACAAGGGTAAGTACACAAGGTTTAACATTGGGGAAAATTATGCCCCAAAAAATCCTTAAATAATTTGCGCCATCAATTTTTGCGGCTTCTATTAAAGCATCGGGGATATAACCATCCATATACTGCTTCATAAGAAATACGCCCATTGAAGATGGGATTGCAGGCAAAATGTAAACCCAATAGGTATCGATAATACCCATACCATTATAAATGAGATAACGCGGGATGCTGAGTGTATAAGCATTAAATAAAAGCGATAACTGAATTATAAGAAATATGGTTTTCTTAAATTTCAAATCGATTTTCGACAGCACAAAGGCTGCAGCGGTTGCTGCCAAAACATGCAATACTGTGCCCGCAATACTAATGAATAAACTATTGGTTAAATATCTGGATAAAGGAACGCTGAGCCCCGAAATCAAATCGGGTAACGCCAGATAGTTATTAATGGTAGGTCTTCTTACCGTGAAAAGTGTTGGCGGAAAGACTAACAATTCATCGAGCGGTTTAAAAGAGGTTACCACACTGTATATCAGCGGCAACACCGAGAATGCGCCGAACAAAAACAGGAATGCAAAGAACATAAAGTTACCGAATTTGGAACGGGTATATTTTCTTACGCTTCCCGATGTTCTTTTTTGGAGCAGGTTGAATTTAAGTTTCATTTTCATATCACTGCCCCACTTTCTTAAGTAATTTTACTGTAATTGACCTGGTTGAGAACATTAAAACAAACAGCATTACCGAAAGTGCAGAAGCATATCCCATTTCATATTTTACCGAACCTACATCGGTAAGGTATGAAACTATTGTATCGGCCGCATAGCCAACCGTAGGATATCCTGCAAGAGTTGTGATAATATTGCTGATGGAGAAGGCAGATGCAATTTGCATTACCGCACTGAAAAGCAGCATATGCTGCATACCGGGTAATGTAATATACCAAAGCTCCTGCCAACGGTTTTTAATGCCATCAACCGCGCCTGCCTCGAATAATTCAGGATTAATGTTCTGAAGACCTGAAATATTTGCGAGGAAGGAGGTTCCCATACTCATCCAAAGTTGTATCATAACAACAATGGGAACGATTAGCGCTTCATCGGAAAACCATTGCTTTGGCGAGGTTATAAGGCCTGCCGAAAGCAAAAAGCTGTTCATATAGCCATAACTATCACTTGCAAAGATTATTGTCCAAATGTAGAGCGCATTTCCCACCAAGGAAGGAACATAGAACATAAAGGAAAGCAGTGTTCTCATGGCGGGGGTAAATTCGTTTATCATCCAGGCCAAAACAAAGGATAGTAAAAATCCTGCGGGGCCTGTTAAAACTGCTAAAACAAATGTGTTTTTAAGAATAATCGGAAAAACATCATCTTGTATAAGCATTCTTAAATAGTTGTCAAGGCCTGCGAAAGAGGGCATTGACACCATATCAAAGTTGAAAAAGCTTAGAACTATTGAAGAAAGCACGGGTAATACCGTCATAATGAAGAACAGTATTAAAAACGGTCCGATAAGCAGATAAATTTGTCCACGCTCTTTAATTACGGTCATTATTTTATTCTTTTTCATAAAATCAACCTCCGTAATTTTTATTGGCGTATTCTTTTATCTTACGCGCTATTTCTTTATCGCTTGTAACCGACCAGTCCATTATTGCTTCCTTAGCAGACTTTTTACCGTTTTTGGTTGCCCAAAAGGCTTGGTCTATTGAACGGGATACATAATAGCTGCCCGGTACTTCGGGTGTTTCTTCAACGTTTTCCCACTGTTTGAGGATAACCTCTAAGGCTTCATCCTCCCAAGAAAGCCTGGATACGGCTTCGGGGTTTGCTGAGCTTGTTCTTCCTGTTTCGCCTATAATGGCCTCTACCTCGGCTGAATAGCGATATTGTGTATCGGCCGAAACCCACCATTTTACAAACTCCCATGCGGCATCCTTATATTTGCTTGATTTCATAATAGAAACGCCTGTACCTGAGCCTGCGCAGGTGTTATCGATAGTACCATCCTCTTTTTGAATACCGGGTATTGGCGCAATACCCCATTTGCCCTGAATTTCAGGTGCGCCAAGCTTAATAGTCAGATACTGAGTATAGCTTGTGATTCCCAAGGGCATTGTTCCAACACGGAATTTTTGATAAAAGTTTGCATCTTGGTCAAGACTGTATTCTGTGTAGAATTCAGTCCAGAATTTGAAGGCATCTATTGACTGGGCGCTTGCCAAGTCGGTTGCATTAAGGGCTTCGTTATACACTGAACCGCCCCTTTGCATTAACATTGTGGGGAAAATTGTCAGTCCGCCTGCACCTATATTTACGGTAAAGGCAGCGCCTAATTTAGTGTAAGGCAAATATGTATTCATTTTATTTCTTTGCAAAATGCCTGTTACAGATAAAAAGTCTTCCCAGGTTACGGGTACTTTTAAATCCATTTTGTCTAAAATGTCTTTTCTGTAGAACATTACAAAGAAATTTTGGGTATCGGGTAATGCGTAGGTGCCGTTTTTATAGGTATAAGGCAGTTCGGCGCCTTCGTAAAAGTTTTCGCGCATAACCTTTTCGTAATCTTCAAATTTCTTTAAATCATAAAGAACTCCACGCATTGCAAGGTTGACAGGTTCGGTTCTTGGCATATGCAAATATAAATCAGGTGAGTTGCCCGATATTACGCCCTGAACAAGTGTTGCATTTACCTGTTCAACTGTTACATTAACATTATGTTGTGGGGTAAAACTATCCTGAATAAGGGAATTGAGCACCTTTACCTGGTCTCTGCCCCAGTTTACCCAGATTTTAATATTTTCAAGGCTTTCATCATCACTACTGCTGAGCGAGGATGAGTTGTTCATATAAGACTCTGCATATCTTAAAATGAAAAACTTAATACTCTCGAAAAAATTTGCCTTTGGGGTTTCAAACTCCTTATCGGGCGCGGCCAGAATAATTTGGTCAACAGACAACGCCATATTCTTAATATCATAAAGCCATGCGCTTAGTGTTTGCTGTGCAGAATAATAGCTTTGTACCTGCAGGTGTGCATCGTAAAGATTATCGGTCATTTCTTTAATGATACGCGCCATATTTTTAAGCGCGCCATTCAGTTCTCCGTTAACCTTTAGCTTTGTGCCGATGTCGGCTGTCAGGTCATTAATTTGACTGTATGCATCGTTTAATATTTTTTCAAAATCGGGTATTTGCTTATGAAGCTCATAATCACGATTAGCATCGGGTGTTTCGCCGGTAATCATAACTATGTCTAAGTAGAGGTCGCCAAGCGGACTTACAATTTTTTGAAGTCTGCCGAAAACCTCTGCAATATCGGAAAGAGTAACAGCTAAAGACAGCTCGTGCTCGCCTTGTGTAAGGTAGATGAGGTAATCCTCGTTTTCGCTGTTTGAAAACTCTTTAAATTGCCATTTGGTTGAGTAGGCAAAACTGATGTTTTGCGCCTCTTTAAAAGGAGTTTTACCATCAATTTTAAGCCAACGGTAAACCTCGCCATCGGTAACATAGCTCTGCTTAAAGGCAATTCCAAGTTTATAAAGGCCATCCTTTGGAACATTTACCTTCCAGGTTATTTCGGAGCCGGGGGTGTTCCAGGTTGTTCCGCCAATATAATTTATAACCGCCTTTGTTGCATTTGCAGGGGATATATCTGCTGTTCCCTGGTCGCTTTTTGAGGAGAGAGAATAAGCATTTTTATATGCTGCATTTTCTGCTTCTATTTCAATTTGCTTACCATCATATTTTTGAGCGCGACCATAATTTTTTGAAACTTCGCTATAAGACTCAATAATTTCAGGCGGCAGCAGGCACACCTTTTCAATTAAAAAGTCTTTTCCGGTAGCTTCAATTCTAATACTATGTTCGCCTGCAGACAGATTGAACTCATAAGGATATAGTTCAATTCCATCTTCGCTGACAATTTTTTGGAGATAAAATCCCTCTTTATGCTTTTGAAGAGGGCTTACTTGGTCTCCGTTTGTGAGGGTTCGTATTTCGCCCTCATCCTCCCATAAAGACCTTAAGATAAGTTCTTCACATTCGGCGAAGGGTATTTCGCCATCTATTTCTAGAGAAAACTTGTAATTTTCGGTAATTTCATCCAGCGGTGAAAAAGCTATTGCAAGATTATATGCTGCATTTTCGGGGATGCTTACCGCAAATTCAATCGCACTGCCTTTAGTTAACTTAAAAGCATTGCCATTCTCTGTTAAAACGCCACCCGATATAAGATTTTGGGCACCAAGTTCAATTTCTTCTGTTGCTTTTTTATAGCCTTCGGTGGAACTGTAGTCCTGATATGCCTCGTTTTGGGCGGTTGTACCATTATCCGTGTCATCAATGGGCAAAGCATAAAAAATCTCGCTGTTAGATGAAAACACAAAAACAAGTATCATAATAACAGCCACGATTTTTTTCAAGCTATTCAACTGCTTTACCTCCTTATCAGAGTAAAATGTCGTTATCATTCCAAGGGTTAGCTTGGAATGATAACGAATAAATTAGTTTATTATTTCTTTGCCTTTAAAGAATACTGGCGAGAGTTTATCTGATACAAACGAACGTAGTCGATAGACTGTTCCTCGTAAAAGTCTTCTACATCTACCCTACCGTCTCCGTTGGTATCAAACAGCTGTGCAGCTTCTCTTGGGTCTACATCTCCGCCTGCAAGCCAGTTACCGGGATTGCCGTTATCGGCGTATAAAGCAGAAGGTGCAGTATTATTGAAAATTACATAGGTAGTTTCTTTAAAAGCATGCCAAGTATCGCTGGTTATTTCTTGTGAAAGATAAATTTCACCATCTAAATACATATTTATGAAATCGGGAGTCCACTCAACGGCCAAATGGTGGAATGTATCGCTGAAGGTTTCGCCCTTTGCGGGTTCACAGGTTTCCCTGAGTGTAATCATTTCACCGTGGTTGGTGTGAGTATCAGCCCAGGTATGTAAATTGGGTCTGAATTTATCCTCACCAAAGTTTTCATAAATATCAATTTCGTTAACAACGCTGCCGCCATCCTTGGTTCTGGTCCAGAAGCA
The DNA here is from genome assembly GCA_017936045.1 of Clostridia bacterium. GTDB lineage: Bacteria > Bacillota > Clostridia > Oscillospirales > Acutalibacteraceae > SFWF01. The sequence goes on along the minus strand of JAGBGJ010000058.1, from coordinate 4,989 downwards.
GGCTGCGTTGCCGTTAGAGGTTCCTGCCATTACGCGGGATTCAAGTATACCGTAACGGAATTCCATTCTGCCATCGGTACAAATAACGCTTCCGCTGTAACCGTAAGATTCTTTCTTAGATGTTTGTACAAGCAGATTGTTCTTTATAGAAACATTTGAACCTAAGTTTCTGCTTACGCCCTCCTGCATATAGGCAGGGTCGCTTGCAACTACCCAAGGACCGCCGAAATCATTGTTCGGGTCGTTATCCTCGAGCGATGCCTTTGAGGCAAGATAATACGGGTCATCTAAAGCGTACCAACAACCATCATCTTCGGTATAGCCCTTTTCCATTACCTTCCAATTCTTTTTGTTGAAAGAAGTGCCGGATGAGGTGTAGAACTCATCGCCCCAGGTGTAAGCGTAGTCATTAAGCAGGGTGTATTCGCCCTTTTTATAGGTTCCGTTAATAACTGTATTCTTAGCAAAAGCGGAATTCTTTTCAAGCTCTGCTATAAGCTTTAAAACTGCGTGGCTTGAAGCATAATCGCTGCCAGCCTCTACAAAAAGCTTTGTTCCATCAACGAAAATGCTGTAATCCTCATTATTATAGATGTTACCCTTTTTGCCGCTGACAAAGTCAAGCGATGCCGACTTAAAGGTTTCTGCCGAAACACCTGAACGGGTTGTTAAACCGATTAAAATTTCGTTTTCGGTTGTTGTGGTATCCTTTTCAATTTTAAGGTTGTAGCCTGTTTTATCTATTACATATTCAGCAAGGGCTTCTGCAGCTCTTACGGTCATAATAGAGGGATACTTTTCGGTTCTGATAGTAAATGATGCAATATTCTTATCATCAATTACAATGTTTCCAAGCTCGGGTCTTGAAACATAGTTAAGGTTGCTTGCAACGCTGTCTTTATCGGTTTTGCAGTAGTTAGACATAAAGTAATCTACCGCAAGCTGCAAGGAATAATCGGTATTTGCGGCAATAACCAACTTGTTGCCATCCATACGGATGATGAAGTCTTTACCGTTATTTGCGCGGAAGCCGGTAAGGTCTTCGTAAGCCTTTACAGATTCTTTACGGTTTGTGCGGCCGATAAGTAATTCATACTCGGATTCACTAACCAAATCGTTGCTGTTAAGAACATCGGCTTCAAAGATATCAACCATTTGCTTTCTCATTTTTGAAACGATTTGTTTTTGAGTAACAGTGGCGTCCTTTGAATAAACGATTTTAAAGCGCGAATCGTAACCGTTCATAAGAGAAATCTGAGTAACGGTGTTTTTATCGGTATTCTCGGTTTTATTGGAATCCGGCTTTTCGGGTTTGTCTGCTTCTAAATCATCTTCTTTATTAAGTTCTGCATCAAGCTGCATACTGATAAAGAAAACATCGCCCGCTTCAACCTCAATATCGGGAATATCGGGATATGTGAGTTCTGTTACTGCGGTTCCATCGCCTGCGGTAGAGTTACAAAACTCTCCCGACCAAACTACACGGGTGTTTACAACAAACTTAATTACAGCGTGTCTTGCGGTGCCATCTTCTGCTAAGAAGCCTGTTTTTACCCCGCCAACACTTTCAATAGCTGTAACCTTGCCTGCCGGTATGCCTAAAACTCCGCTTTCGGTAATTTGGTAGCCTAAGGCTTCCTCCTCTTTACCTGAAACCGAAAGCAATACTCCGGCTGCAGTTGGCACTTCGCCCTGATAAGTAGTAAGCTTTGCCGCCTTAGTTGTATAGGGCATTATAGAGATTGTGCCATCGTTTAAAAATGAATATGCACTTAGCTTATCGGCGGAAATATATCCGCCGTTACGCCATTTTTCAAGACCGTAGATGCCACGCTTTTTCCAGTTATCGCCTGTTTTGTAAACCCAAACCCAATCTGTATTATCGGAAAGAGAGGTAAGTGTGGCAGCCTTTTGGTCGGAGCTCATTGCATTTTTTACATCGTTAAATGCAATTTTATTGTTTCCGTTTTGGTAGGCCAAAATAGGATTCATTGCAACAACAAGTTGTGGCTTGCTTTCCTGTTTATCTGCCGGTTTGTTTGCATCCGCCGGCTTTGGTCCACAGCCTGCAAAGGCGGAAACGATTAAAACAAGTGTTAAAATTAATGAAACTATTCTTTTATTCATTTTACATCCGTCCTCCATTTCAAGCCTTTTTAGATTTTCTGCGAACTAAAACGATTACAACAAACACAATAGCGGCTAATGCAATCGCCGCGCCTGCAGCTACCAGAATAATTACCCATAACTGCATACCGTTATTTGTATTAGCAGCGCTGTCATCAGCTTTATCAATAACAACCTTGTCTGCATCAAGAAGACTGGGCGCCTTGCCGTTGTCTATCTTTTCGGACTCATCTTCTGTGTCTTGGTCGTCACCAAAATTATCATTCTCTTCCGCCAACACTTCAACAGACCACTTAGCATAAAGAGTCATATCGCCTTCAACGGTATCCTTATCGAAATTCCAGAGCTTGCTGAGGGCTTTATCGGCAAACCAGCCATCGAAAACATAGCCTTCCTTATAGGGAATACCCGGGTCAAATACAGGGTCGTGAATTTGAACTACAGCATCTTCAACAGTGCTTCCGCCGTTTTCTTCAAAGGAAACGCTGCAATCTCTTAGCTTTTCAACGCTGATTGTATCAATGAATATAGTCTGAAGGTCGTTTGCGTTTCTTCTGATAGCAAGCGAGGGATAATATGCCATTTCTTCGCTTACTTCAATATCTCCAACAAACATAAAGTATCCATCTCTATCGCCTTCGGGTACATATTCAAGCTTAACATTTCCGTTTTCGGCCAAGAGATGTCTTTGAGATGGGTTTTCAAGACAAATTGTCATATTTACAGGCGATTCGTAGATATCCTCACAGCGAACCATCACTGTAACACGGTATTTGCCACCCTTATCAAGAAGCATTACGTTTTCGGGATGATTTACATCATAAAGAGCAAATTTTGCCTGGTTCCAATAATGGCTGAAGCCATTAAGCCTGATATAATTCTTTCCGTTTAAAGCATTTTCGGCATCGTTTGTAATGAACAGCCATTCGTTTTGGGTCTCGCGGGACCAGCTGGTCATATATTTGCTTTGGCCATAGAATATTTCAAGAAGCTGTGTTTCTTCAAAATCAATGGTAATCGGTTTTGAGAAATCGGAAGGAGTATCGAACTTATCCTTCTTAAGTTTTACATAGATGGTTGTATCCTCTTCGGGATAGAAGCCATCAAACTTTTGTGTAAAGGCTGAGTCGAGATAGAAGCCATCAAAGGTATCGGTGCCTTCCTTAACTGCATTTGCCAATACGAACTTTTCACCCTTAACACCGTACATTGTGTACCATGTGGTGTTGCCGTTCTTAACGATAACCTTTGTTACATCGGGATTGCATTTAATGCTTAAATTATCAACATAAACCTTTTCGTAACAATGGGCATCTACATTAGCATTGTCATCACGGCCGGTAAGAGTAATGTACACATAGCCTGTTCTTTCGGCCACGAAGGACTGCTTATAAGAAAGGTAATCGGTATCGGTTTCCATAACGGATACTCTACCGAGTGTCTGATAGGAGTTGCAGCCTATATCTGCGTAGGCGCTGTGTTCCGAAATTACGGGGATAATATAGGAAAGACCTTTGTGTGAAGCAAAAATGTAATCGAACGCAATTGTATAACGTTCGCCCTTAACTACTGTGAAGGGTGTGCCATCCTCGTTCACAAGTCTTATAGCGTTATAGCCAAAGGCATCGTTATAAGAGCTGTAATAATCGTTGCAGAAGGCAAGTGCGCCATCGGTGTCGGCTGTACCGTTACCGTAAATACCTGCATCCTTAACCCATGCAACCTTTGAGGTCATTCCCTTGCTGTTTGAAAAGTCAATGGCTGAATCCATATCGGCAACAGCATTTTCATAGGGATTTACGCCGTTATTATAAACGTTGGTATCAAATGAGCCTGCTGTGAAGTTTTGCGCTGCAGTAGGTGCTGCTATCCACTTGGCGTAGAGAGTTATTTCTGTTTTGCCATTTGGGAAGTTATCACTTACCTTTGCTTCGGTAGTGTACGCATTATCATAGTACCAACCATCGAACAAGTAACCTGCCTTAGTGGGTTCCTTAAAAGAAACAAAAGGCTGACCTGCGAATGCTCGCTGGGGAGTAAGGTCTTCGCCGCCTGCGGTGTCATAAAGAACAACATCGCTATCCACAAGCTGTTCTACCTTTACATCATCAATGTATACAGACTTGCCATCGTAACCGTTAGAGGCTACGGCAATAGCTAACAGATTACCTGTGGAGGGGGTTCCCTTTAAAACGGGAATGTAAGCAACGACTTCCTTCCACTGACCCTTTGTAAGGCTAACCTTACCTTGTACCTCGGTATAGAAGGATGAGAGATAATCTCCCTTTAAGGTGCTGTCAACACTGTTTACACTCCAGGTAAGGTCGTTCATATTATCGGCCCCATACATATAGAATGTAACTCTGTATGCGGCACCCTTTTCGGTAGCAAAGGGCTTTAACTCCCCTTCCTGTTCAAGGGATATAATAGTGTTGCCCGACATACGCGAATAGATAGTGTTAAGGCTGAGCTTTAAAGACTTGGATTTGAAAAATCCGGAGGTATGGTTAACTTGCTTTGTAACCTCTGTTCCCTTATTGTTTCCTAAAACGCCTACATCGGTGCCAACATTATAATCTTCATAATCCTGAACTCCGATTACGGTGTCTTTAATTATGGGCATTACCTTTTTAATATTTACAGAGAGAACTTCAAGCTCGCCCTGACCAGAGAAAAGAAGCTTGGGATAATGCGCTGAACCAACATTAAAGCGTTCGGCTGAATAGGTAACAGAATATGTAAATTCCTTGCCCTCATCCTCTGCTTTATGGACAGCATAGCCCTTTATTCTGGTACGGCTTGCATTATTCTGTCCATCTGCGCCGAAGCCGATTTGCAGGCCGGTATTATCGCCTGCTTTTA
>JAGBGJ010000057.1 GCA_017936045.1 Clostridia bacterium | reverse complement strand
CCGTTTTCTACCCATTCACCAATAAGATTACAAAGTATTCTTCTGAAATACTCGTGGCGTGTGTAGGATAAGAAGCTGCGGGAATCGGTAAGCATACCGATAAAGTTGCCAAGAAGTGATAGGTTTGCAAGAGATTTAAGCTGTGTTTCCATACCCGATTTTGTATCGTTAAACCACCAAGCAGAACCGTGCTGAATTTTACCCGCAACCTCGGTACCCTGGAAGCAACCGAGTATTGTGCCAAGCAGCTCGTTATCTTGCGGGTTAAGCGAATAAAGAATTGTTTTAGGCAGGGCGTTTTCCATTTCGAGCGCATTTAAAAAGCCTGTAATTGCTTCGCCACAGCTTTTGGTGGAAATGCAGTCGAAGCCTGTGTCTGCTCCTAAACGCTCGAACAGTTTTGTGTTTGTATTTCTTTGTGCGCCATAGTGTAACTGCATTACAATACCGTGTTTTGCATACTCCTTACCTAAATGTAACAGTATAGCAGTCTTATACTTATCTGCTTCTTCCTGAGAAACAGAGCCGCCGCTTATTACGGTTGCGAATATGTTTTCTATTTCTTCTTCACTTGCGGGAGAATATACAACATAGTCAAGGCCGTGGTCGGTTGCACGGCAACCGTTTTCACAGAAGAAATCTAAACGATTTGAGAGCGCTTTTTTAACATCTGCGGCAGTTTTAATTTCAATACCCGATACTTCAGCAAGCTTATTTATATACTCTGCGAAGCCTGCTTTTTCGATATTAACAGCTTTATCGGGGCGGAATGATGGGGCAACTATTACATCGAAGGTTCTATCTTCTTTAAGCATGATATGCCATTCCAAAGAGTCTATTGGGTCATCGGTAGTGCCTATCATCTTAACATTAGATTTCTTAATAAGGCCGCGTACCGACATATCTGCGTTTTGAAGCTTTTTATTGCAAAGCTCATAAACCTCATCGGCAGTTTCTTCGCTTAAAACGCCATCGTAATCGAAATACTTTTTAAGCTCTAAATGTGTCCAATGGTACATTGGGTTGCCGATAGCCTTTGTTAGCATTTTTGCAAATTGGCGAAACTTTGTTTTTGGGTCGGCATCGCCGGTGATTTCGTCTTCAGTTACACCGTTTGAACGGATAAGGCGCCATTTATAATGGTCGCCGCCAAGCCAGACCTGTGTAATATTTTCGAACTGTCTATCCTCATAAATCTCCTGCGGATTTATATGGCAGTGGTAGTCGATTATTGGCATATCTGCCGCAAAATTATGATACAGCTTTTTTGCCGTTTCGGTTTTAAGTATAAAATCTTTTGTTATAAACATTTTGTTCTCCTTAACAGGTTTTTAATGTATTATTGTTATATCATATTTTAAATAGAGTTACAACTGCATAAATTTTTAATGTCGAATTTTGTCGATAAATGTCGAGATATTATCATTTTATTCGTTTTCAATCGTTTATAGTAAGGAAAGGGGGGTGATGTTTTTGAACGGTAACATTAGGGGCGTGTTGCGCTCGCTTTCGGTTACGGGGAACTATCAGGGATATATTTATATTATTATTGCGTGTGAACTGATTTTGCAGGATGAAACAAGGCTGCAAAACATAATGAACGAGGTTTATGCACAGGTAGCAAAGACCTGTAACTGCCCGTTTCACTGTGTTGAGAGAAATATAAGAACTGTAATTTTTCTTGTGTGGAACAAGCAAAGGCAACACCTTTGTGAAATTGCGGGTTATACCCTTACCTGCCCGCCGACAGTTTCGGAATTTTTATTTATACTTACAAGCTATGTGAAACTAAATGCAGATAAATAGGGCAAAATGGGGGAAATTGCTATCCTAGAAAAAACTATCGAGCAAGGTGAGACTGATGAGGGGTATCAAGTGAATATTTCTGCTTAAAAACACCTCATCCGTCAACCTTCGGTTGCCACCTTCCCCCCCCAAGGGGAAGGCTGTTTGGCTAACCGCTTTATAGCCGCGAAAACATTGTGTGGTTTTGCTGCACAGCAAAAAACGGACCGACTAATAAGTGTTGTTCTTAACGGAGAATTTACAAGCCCTTCAACTTCAGTTAAGAACCAGCATCGCATTTGTCTGCACAAGCGCAGTTGGGCGGTAGCCCAAACCCGCTAACAACAGAAAAGAGAAGATTCGTTTTAATTACGAGTCTTCTCTTTCTTTTTGTCTGTTAAGTGATATGCTGACTAAAGTCAGCGTGATATTTTCGCTTTGCGAAAGTGATATGAAACCTGTCGGTTTCGTGATATTCTATTCGCACTAAACTGTCCGTAGGACAATATCACTATGCGTAGCATAATATCACTGCGAAGCAATATCACTCGCCATCAGGCGAATAGAGTTGCGTGATACTCCGTTTGGAGTATCACGCTAAAATCGGTCCGTTTTTCTTTTACCCCCCATCAACAGTGAAGGAAACTATTATAAAACTGTTTATGGGGAGTATTAAATTAATTTGTTTTTTCGGAGCTGTAGCCCTCTATTGTTTCGGACTCTGTACCGGAGCAAACAACAGCCACTAACTTTGCGCGATATGTACCACTGCCAATGGTTGTGCTTTCGGACATTGTTAATGAATCTCTTGGTGCAATATCGCTCCATTCGGTAACATCATCCCACCACCAAAGCACCTTTTTCTGCAGGGTTAAGGTCATTTTTATAGAAGTCACCGTTGAATAACCATCTACAAAGCTCTCTACAATTGCCACATCATCATTTATAATCAAGGTTGTTGAATGCATAGCTGTATATGTGTAGCGAGGCTGTACTGTTGTTTCAGCGCTTACACTTAGTGGCACCATTACAAGCATTAATGCCGCAAGAAATATACTT
>JAGBGJ010000056.1 GCA_017936045.1 Clostridia bacterium | reverse complement strand
ATCGCGGGATGGAGCAATCTGGTAGCTCGCTGGGCTCATAACCCAGAGGTTGTTGGTTCAAATCCGGCTCCCGCAACCAAAAATCCTCATTCGTAAGAATGGGGATTTTACTTTTTCACTATTAACTCTTCACTTTTCACTATTCCCTGCGTTTTTATATAGAGGATTTTTGGAAGTAATAAGTAATAGTGAATAGTGAAGAAGTATTTCGACCGCCGCCGGTGGCGGATGCAGGGAGAAAGGAAAGGGGCCGCGGTCAAAAGTTGCCCGCGCCATATATCCCTCCGTTAATTCGGCTGGGGGTGTTTCTTTAAGAAGGCAGATTCAGGTGGGTTTTCCCTGCCGTTTCTGCCTTTTTATTTTCATTGATAAAGCCTGGCTTTCATGTTATACTGCACTTAGAATAGTTATATCTCTTTATGGGGGATGGTATTTTGGATAAAAGAATAAAGATACCGTATATTTCGGGCGAATGGAAAAAACTTTTTGAACCTACAATAAACGGAAACTATGTTAATGACCACAGCATAGTATTAGGGCCCGATGAGCGCTGGCATCTTTTTGGCATTACCAGCTTTGAGGGGAAGCCTTCTGAGGAAAGGTATTTTGTACACGGAGTGGGAGAATGCCTCCAGTCTCCTTTTAAAGAGGTTGGCCGCTCTATTGACCGAGGCACCCTTGCCTGGGCGCCTGCAGTTATTAAAGGTGGCGAAAACTATTATATGTTTTACGGGCCTTCCCCTACCTCGCTTGCTGTTTCGTTTGATATGTATGAGTGGTTTGGAACTAATGTTGTTTTAAATAACGAGCCGCTTATGGGGGCTCACCGCGACCATTTTGTACTGAAGATTTCAGAAAATGAGTATCTTATGTATGTTGTGGGAGTTCATAACCGAAAAGGTGCTGTTTCCTGCTTTTCTTCAAGTGATTTGCTAAGCTGGGAGTTTGAGGGCTTTGCGCTTACCTCGGGCGATAAGGCTCCGCTAAAGCCTGCCTGGGGCGCAATGGAATCCCCTTATGTGGTAAAAAAGGATGGGCTTTATTATCTTTTTGTAACCTACACCGATTGTTCAGACCAAACATATAACTATACCTTGGTTTTTTGTTCGGAAAACCCTAAGCATTTTGGCGAATATAATGTGGAAAACGGCACACAGCCAATAACCGTACTAAGGGCACACGCGCCCGAAATACTTGAAGAAAACGGAAAGTATTATATTACAACCTGCGGTTGGAGAACAAAGCCGACACCCCACACGGGTGCTGTATCTATTGCTGCACTTAATTGGAAATAAAAGAAGGTGATGTAATGTCGACCAGATATATAAGCAACATTTTATTTGAAGATGGTCTTGAAAAATCTTCATACTTGAACGGACTGCCTGTTATTAAGTTTTTAAAAAAGGCGGGAAGCTTGGATTTTTCGGCCGATGTTACCTTTTTTGTAGGTGAAAACGGAACGGGCAAATCTACCCTGCTTGAAGCCATTGCGGTAGCCTACGGCTTTAATGCCGAGGGTGGTTCGAAGAATTTTACCTTTTCTACTAACGAGACCCACTCAGAGCTACACAATTATCTTCAAATTGGGAAAAAAGGTTTTGCAAAAGATGGCTTTTTCCTTAGGGCGGAAAGTCTATATAATGTTGCTACCAATATTGATGATATGGACAAAGAGGCTTCCTTTGATCCCTTTGTTATTGACAGCTACGGCGGGGTATCCCTACACAACCAATCCCACGGGGAGAGCTTTTTATCTATTGTTCAAAACCGTTTTTTCGGCAATGGAATATATATTTTAGATGAACCTGAGGCTGCCCTATCGCCAATGAGGCTGCTGACCCTGCTTAGTGAAATGAACAAGCTGGTAAATCGGAATTCTCAATTCATTATTGCAACCCACTCCCCTATTCTTATGGCTTTTCCCGATGCGAATATTTTGGAGTTTTCAAAAGATGGTATTAAAAGTGTACACTACCAAGAAACCGAGCACTATAAAACCACTAAATCTTTTTTAGATAACCCCGAAAAAATGCTTCATTATTTACTCAAAGACACCGATATTTAACATAAAAAAAGATATATGAAAGTAAGATAAATTGTATAAAAGTTAGAAATAACAATTATTTAGACCAAAATCTATTGACTATAATCCTTTATAAAATTATAATATACGCGAATAAATTATTTTATTATTAAATTTAAGGTGGTTCGTATGACCCAAAGCACAAAGCTGTCTTACGGCAAGGTTGTTATCCTTGGCTTTTTGGTATACTTTTTCAGTTATTCAATGAGGCTTGACTATGCGGCAAGCCTTGTTGCTATTGTTAACGATTTAGGCGTTACCAACACCGCCGCTTCGGCAGCTATTACAGGTAGCTTTATAACCTACGGTGTAGGGCAAATGGCTTTTGGATTTGTTGGAGATAAATTGCACCCTGTAAAAATTATTACCTTTGCCATGCTTGGCACAATACTTGTAAATATTTTAGTATCTTTTTGCACCAGCATTACGCTAATTTCTGTTTTATGGTGTTTTAACGGAGTTTTTCAGGCCATGATTTGGCCTCCGCTTTGCCGCTTTGTTGCCGAACAAACCACCTCTGCCCAGTATTCAAGCGCAATAACCACAGTTGGTATTTCGGGCTCGGTTGGAACAATTTTTGTTTATTTGTTTGTGCCTGCTGTTTTGTCAATTACTGCTTGGGTAAACGTATTTAGGTGTATGGCATTGTTTGGCGCTGTTATTGTTACAGTTTGGGGTGTTATGACTAGGAGTGTTAGTTTCGAAAAGCCCAAGCCTGCTTCCACTGCCAATGGAAAAAATGAACATAGTATATTTAAGATTATAGCTCTTGCAGGCCTTGTACCGATATTCTTTATTATCGTTTTGCAGGGTATACTTAGAGATGGTATTCAAACCTGGCTACCCTCTATGGTAAGCGCAGATTTTAATATGGATGAGTCTTCATCTATACTAAGCACAGCTGTTCTTCCTTTGCTTAGTATGGTAAGCGTTTTGCTTTCAAACTACATATATATAAGGCTTAAAAACGAGATTAAAACCGCAACAATTATGTTTTCTATTGCGGCAGTGGCAACCATTCCTTTGGGATTGGGACTCAAAATTCCTGCACTGCTGTCAATTTTCCTTGCTGCACTCATTTCGGGATGTATGCACGGTGTAAACCATATGATTGTTTCTCTTATTCCTAAGAGATTCCATAAATACGGGCTTATGTCTACATTTTCGGGCATACTTAACTCCTTCACTTATGTAGGTGCTGCGCTTTCTACTTATGTTTTTGCGGCCGCTTCCGACCACCTTGGTTGGGGCATTGTAAAAATTATCTGGCTGGTTATTGGCTTATCCGGTGCACTGATTTGTTTATTCAAGCTGCCCCGCTGGACAAAATTCATTGAAACAAAATAAGAAAAACCGCTTTCGGGTTGTATCCGAAAGCGGTTTTTCCGTTTTTATTCGTGTTTTAATGCTTTGGCTATAAAGGGTATAACCTCTTCTTTTTTAATGCCCAGCACAAGGGCGAATTCTTCGCATATTGCTTTTTCTGCACGATGAAAAACAGTTTCATCGGCCGAATGTAAGTGCCTTGAGATTTCTTCAAGCTGGCACTTTTTTTCGAACAGAGTTTTAACCATTCGCGCCATCTCAAAGCGGTCGCCTTTTTCTAATATTTCTTTGAATTTGGCGTTTCGCTCCTTTTCATCCTCTACCCAGCAGCTTTCTATGTTTGGAAAACCAGCTATCATTTCCAAAATTTCCTTGCGGCTTAAAACAGCGCGCATTTTTCCTACAAGCAATTCGTTATCGACCGGTATAAAGACAGAATTCCTTTCATCGTATACATTTTTAAGACAATAATATTCCTTAACCGTTTTTCCTATAGTCTTTTTTTCTGTACCCTCTACAGTATATACCTGAGAACAGTATATTACGGCTTCTCCTACGTTAAACATTATATCCTCCGTGCAAAATGTTTTTCTATAATAAATGGTAACACATTTAAAAAAATTTTTCTAATGTTTTTTTATGGAAATTTAATTTTTGCACAATAAAAAACACCGCAACTTGGTTGCGGTGTTTTTTATTTTTGGGTTAAGCCTTGTTAACAGAACCGAAAAGTTCCATCTTCTCTTTAACGGTTGCCTTGATAGCTTCAAAGCCAGGTGCAAGAAGCTTTCTTGGGTCGAAGCCCTTGCCTTCCTTATCCTTGCCGGCCTCAATGTAAGCTCTGGTAGCTTCCTGGAAAGCAAGCTGACATTCGGTGTTAACGTTAATTTTGGAAACACCAAGAGAGATAGCCTTCTGAATCATATCAGCAGGAATACCTGTGCCGCCGTGAAGAACTAAGGGCATTGTGCCGGTGAGCTCCTGAATAGCTGCGAGAGTTTCGAAGGAAAGACCTGCCCAGTTTGCAGGGTACTTGCCGTGGATGTTACCGATACCTGCAGCAAGCATTGTGATGCCGAGGTCTGCAACCATTTTGCATTCGTTCGGGTCGGCACATTCGCCAGCGCCTACAACGCCATCTTCTTCGCCGCCGATAGAACCAACCTCCGCCTCGAGTGAAAGACCGAGTTCATCGCAAATTGCAACAAGCTCTTTAGTCTTTGCAATGTTTTCTTCAATGGGGTAATGAGAACCATCGAACATTACGGAAGAAAATCCTGCTTCGATGCACTTTTTAGCGCCTTCGTAAGAGCCATGGTCGAGGTGGAGAGCAACGGGAACTGTGATGCCAAGCTCTTCTATCATACCGTTAACCATACCAACGATGGTTTTATATCCGCACATATATTTGCCTGCGCCTTCGGATACACCGAGGATTACAGGAGAGTTGCACTCCTGTGCGGTTAAAAGAATGGCCTTTGTCCATTCAAGGTTGTTGATATTGAACTGTCCTACGGCATATTTGCCGGCTTTTGCTTTGTTAAGCATTTCTTTTGCAGAAACTAACATAACTAAAACTCCTTAATATAAAAATTCTATTTAATATAATATAACAAATACATATAAAAATCAATAGATAAAATGTTAATTTTCTGGTGTTTTGGGCTTTTCTTCAAGCAAGGCGGGATTTTCAAGATATGTGCTAAGCTTTCTGAACGCTGCGGCAAAATAAATACCCGAACAAATGCGTTCATCCATTACCACGCCAAGAGGCATACATTTTTCGAAAACGATTTCGCCGTTTTTGCGCCTTGCAACCTCGCGGTTTTTACCCATTGCAATAAACACGCTGGTTGTACCGAAATTATATATGTGGTGATAAATATGATTTGTTCTGATAGAAGCCAGATTAGTGAGGGTAAGCGAGGAATGGAAGGGGCTTAAATCAACAATAAACTTTGGCAAAAGGCCGTATCTGTCGAGTAGTTTAAAGAGACCTACGCCAACCAGCAAAAGCCCGGGAAGCGAAACCAAGAACTTAATCATTTTATCGGTATTATTAACCGTTGTGGTCTTTTTATTTTCTTCAACATAATCGGTCATTTTCTTATTAACCTCGAAGATGTTATCATCAAGCTCGAACTTAACCTTGGACATAGTTTCTTCCTGTGTTACAAGGTTTTTAAGCACAACCATTGCAACCTTGAAATCCTTATGCTTGTAGATTTTTTTGTTTACAATAAAATTGTTAAGCAGTGGGAATTCGTAAACGGTGCGAATATATGCCGCCAAAATAACCGACATATGGTTAAGCCTTATTCCCTCTTTACGCTTTGAATTTATGTAATCTTGAATAGGCTGTACCGGAACATCTACAGTTATCATATTCATAGCGTCGTTGCGCTTATCCATAATATAAGGCACAACCGTATACATTGGGTCTGCTTTTCTTACTCTTTTTCCGTCAGCTCTAAGGGCCACGAAATTTCCCCCATTCATAATTTATTAACATTTTGATTTTACAACATTTTTCTACAAAAATCAATAAGAAAATGAGCGTATGCTATATTTAAGCATACGCTTATTTATGCAGATAAATGAGTCCTGAATTTCGGTGCTTGTGTACGCTTAGCACTACGCCAATACCGCACATAAGACAAAGCAGTGAGCTTCCGCCCGCCGAAAAGAACGGTAGGGTTATTCCAATAACGGGAAGCAAAGACATACACATTCCAAGATTTATTACCGATTGTGCAAACAGCATTGCAAAAATACCAACAGCGATAAACATTCCCGCATCATCGGCGGCGGTTCTTGCAATATTTATACATCTAAAGCAAATTACACTTAGAAGAATTAAAACGGTAAGGCAACCAAGTATACCAAGCTCTTCGCCTATGCAAACAAAGATAAAGTCGTTATATCCCTTAGGCACACCTTGGGATTGGGTAAGGCTTCCGCTGAAAAGCCCTTGGCCAAAAATTCCGCCGTTGGCCAGCGCTACCCTGCCCATCCATTGCTGATAGCCTATTCCCTGCAGGTTTGATTCCAAATCAAAAAGATACAGGATACGAGCCTTTTGGTCTTCGTTTAAAACGAAGAAGAAGGCCAGCGGTGCCGCAACAATTGCAAGAGCGAATGCCGCAGCAAAATAACGAAGCTTTAACCCTGCCGAAAACAGCATACAAATAAACATTATGCCAAAGACAAGGGCTGTGCCGTCATCTCCTTGAAAATGTATTAGCAACACGGGAAATCCGCCGTGAAGCACAAGCGGTATTAGGGTCTTAATTTTATTAATGGTTGCTTTAACCTTTACAAGATGGGTTGAAAAGGTTATTACGAATGCGATTTTTAAAAGCTCGGCCGGTTGAAAGGAAATATTACCCGGAAGCAGTAACCAAGCCTTGTCGTCGGTGCCTGCGGGGGCAAAGCCGATAAAGAAGGTTAGAATTACCGGAACAACACCGACAGCAGCCACTAAAAACCACCATTTTTGCATTGTTTTATAGTCAATATTAGAAATGAAAATTGCCAGAGCTATACCTACCAACATAGCTATAAGCTGGGTTATAAATTGGCGCAAATTTTCGGTATAAGCGGTAGCCGACATTACTGCTAAACAGCCAAAGGCAGAGGCAGCAAAAACGAATATTAGAAGAACTTTATCAATTTCTCTGATATAGTCGGCAATAATTGCAAACAAATTTTTCACTTTACCCCCACCTCCTTTTGTTTTAGTTTAAGCAGAGGAGGAGTATCCGAACCCGATTTTTACGGGACGATTTTCACCTCTGCTGTGTTAAAATACTCGCAAATCCGCCAGGATTTGCTGCGTTTTGTGCCGTGCCGATGCAAAAATCGGCACCGTGAAAATTCTGTGACCTAAAACGTGCAGAATTTTGTGTGATTTTTGGTGCAGTGAAGGTGGTAAGGCTGGCGCCTGCCGCCGCCAATAATCCAAAAAGCGCCTAAATACTGCCGTTTTAGGCGAGTTCGGATATTCCTCCTCTGCTTAATTATTTGCAGTAGCTATCTATATAACCGCTGATAGCTTGTGCTATTACCTTTTCGGCCTCGGCCTTGCCGCCAACCTCGTTTACAGCGGTTTCCTTTTGCTCAAGCTCCTTATACACCTTAAAGAAATGGCGCATTTCTTCGTAAATGTGTTCGGGAATATCGGAAATATCTTTATAGCTGTTGTAAACTGGGTCGTTAAACGGAATTGCTATTATTTTTTCATCGTAGCGGCCGTTATCTACCATTGAAATTACACCGATGGGGTAACATCTGACCTCTGTCATGGGGCGAAGTGCTTCACTGCAAAGCACTAAAACATCAAGCGGGTCTAAATCATCGGCATAGGTGCGGGGAATAAATCCGTAGTTTGCGGGATAATGGGTTGAGGTGTAAAGAATACGGTCAAGTATGAGCCTTCCCGTTTCTTTATCCAGTTCGTATTTGCACTTACTACCCTTATCTATTTCTATTACTGCAATAAAATCGGTTGGTGTTATTCTTTTAGGGTTAATGTTGTGCCAAATGTTCATTAAATTACTCCTTTTCGATTGCCATAACCTTGTTTACGCGGGTTTCGTGGCGGCCACCTTCGAACTTGGTATCAACAAAAAGGTCGACAAGCTCGAGTGCGGTGCCAACTCCGATTACTCGGCCGCCAAGGCAAAGAATATTTGAGTTGTTGTGAAGTCTTGTATATTTAGCAGAAAAATGCTCGCTTACTGCGGCGGCTCTGATACCCTTAACCTTATTTGCGGCAAGGGACATACCGATACCTGTTCCGCAAACGAGAATACCAAGCTCACATTCGCCCGAGGTTATATCGGCGCATACCTTAACGGCAATATCGGGATAGTCTACCGAATGGTTTTCGTAAATACCCGAATCCTTTACCTCGAAGCCGCGGTTTTTAAGATGTTCTGCTATAGCATTTTTGTGTTCAAGTCCGCCGTGGTCGCAACCAATTGCAATTTTCATAATGTTTCTCCTTTTTTCACTTTAAGTTCTCTTTCTGCCTGAGGCAGTCTAAGATAAAGAGGACAAAGCTCGTTTGCAGTAACTGTTTGGCCTCTGATTAACATTTCGTTTGCCGCAAGGCCTACACCCACGGCATTTTGATAGAGCAAGGGTTCTTTAGAAATATTTACTTTTTCCTTGCCGTTTGCATATTCGCTGAATAGATGTGCGCCATCGCCTGCAATGAAGATGTTATCATCCATTTTTTCAAGCTCGGCAATAACCTCGCTGATTAACACGGCTCTATCCTCGCAGAGGCGCCGGATATTTCCGTTTTCTATTTTGAAAATGGCATTATAAACCTGATTACACCTTGCATCCATAACAGCGACAATAATTCCGTTTAAATTTTTGTGCAGCTCGGCTATTGAATAAAGGGTTGAAACAGCAACACAGGGCAAATTATTTGGAAGTGCCAAGCCCTTTACTGCGCTGATACCAATTCGAATTCCCGTAAAGGAACCCGGGCCGTTATTTATGGCAAAGGCACCGATATCATTAAGGCTTAGCTTTGCCGCCGACAGGGTGTTTTGAAGCATTGGAAGCAGGGTTTCGGAATGTGTGAGCTTTACATTAACAAACGAAGATGCAATTACTCTGTCTTCCTCGAGCACTGCGCAGGATGCAGCAGTTGCCGAACAGTCAAGCGCTAAAAGCTTCATTTGTCTTCCCCCTTAAAAACGGTTATTTTGCGGCTGTTATCGCTTAGCCTTTCGAAGCTGATAACTATAGTATCATAATCGAGCGCGCCTTCGATATTTTCGCTCCATTCGGCGGCAATTACTCCGCCTGCCTCTTTATAATCGAAAAATCCGCTTGAGTAGAGGTCTTCCCAGCTTTCGATACGGTACATATCGAAATGATAGAGGGAAAGCCTGCCGCCGATATATTCATTAACAAGGGCAAAGGTGGGTGAGGTTACCTGACCAGTAAAGCCAAGGCCGCGGGCCAAGCCACGGGTGAAGCAGGTTTTACCCATTCCCATTGAGCCTTTAAAGGCGATTACCTCGCCGCCGACCAGCTCTTTAGCGAAGTTTTCGGCAAAGGCTTCTGTTTCGGCGGCCGAGTTTGTTATTATTTCTATCATTAGAATAAACCTAAAATCTTGCCGTCTTCGGTTACATCAATATTGTTTGCAGCAGGAACCTTGGGGAGACCGGGCATTGTCATAATAGAGCCTGTAAGAGCAACTATAAAGCCTGCACCTGCCGAGATTTTAACCTCGCGAACGGTAATGGTAAAGCCGGTGGGTCTACCAAGAGCCTTTTCGTTATCGGACAGTGAATACTGGGTTTTTGCAATGCAAACGGGCATATTCTTACCTAGTTCTTCAATATCCTTAATGCTCTTTTCGGCTTCGGCTGTGTAGTTTACGCCATCGGCACCGTAGATGGTGGTTGCAATAGCGTTAATTTTTTCTTTAATTGACAGCTTTCATCGTAAATAGGTGCGAAGTTTGCGGGCTTTTCGCAGGCCTCGACAACCTTTTTAGCAAGCTCTACGCCGCCTTGGCCGCCCTTGGCAAACACTTCGGATAATGCAAAGTCTGCATCGAAGCTTTCGCAGTAATCGGCAATAAGCTTAAGCTCGGCATCGCTATCGGTATGGAAACGGTTGATAGCAACAACAACCGGAACACCGTACTTCTTCATATTTTCGATATGAGCGCCGAGGTTAACTATACCCTTGCTAAGTGCATCAACATTTTCGTTAACAAGGTCAGCCTTAGCGACACCGCCGTTATATTTAAGTGCGCGAACGGTTGCAACCACAACGATAGCAGAGGGAGCAAGACCTGCAAGGCGACACTTAATATCGAGAAACTTTTCGGCGCCGAGGTCGGAACCGAAGCCTGCTTCTGTTATGCAGTAATCGGCAAGCTTAAGGCCAAGCTTGGTAGCACGAACAGAGTTACAGCCGTGAGCAATATTTGCGAACGGACCGCCGTGCATAATTGCAGGGGTGTTTTCTAAGGTTTGAACAAGGTTGGGCTTTATGGCATCAAGCAGGAGTGCACTCATTGCGCCCTCTGCCTTAAGGTCGCGTGCGAAAACCGGCTTGCCATCGTAGGTGTAGGCAACAAGAATGTTTCCAAGGCGGCGCTTTAGGTCTTGGGCATTTGCGCAAAGGCAAAGGATAGCCATAACCTCGCTGGCAACGGTAATCTGGAAGCCATCTTCACGGGGGATTCCGTTAACCTTGCCACCAAGACCGACATTAACATAACGGAGTGCGCGGTCGTTCATATCTAGACAACGCTTAAAGAGAATTCTTCTTTGGTCGATACCGAGAAGATTTCCCTGCTGAAGGTGATTATCAATTAAAGCGCAAAGCAGGTTGTTTGCGGCTGTGATTGCGTGCATATCGCCTGTAAAGTGAAGGTTGATATCCTCCATAGGAACAACCTGAGCGTATCCGCCGCCTGCGGCTCCGCCCTTAATGCCGAATACGGGGCCAAGGGAAGGCTCGCGCAGGGCAATTATTGCCTTTTTGCCGATAAGGGGCATGGCCTGTCCGAGGCCGACGGTTGTTGTGGTTTTACCCTCGCCTGCAGGGGTGGGGTTGATAGCGGTAACAAGAATTAATTTACCGTTCTTTTTGTTTTCCATTTTAGCAATATACTCTTCGCCGAGCTTTGCCTTATATTTTCCGTAGAATTCAAGGTCATCTTCACTAATATTAAGCGAATCGGCAACCTCTTTTATAGGGAGCATTTTGGCACCTTGAGCGATTTCAATATCTGTAAGCATAGTTTTTACCTCCGTAAAACTTTATATTTAGTATATTATAGCATATAACTTATAAATAATAAAGTAAAAAATAAGCCCGTTTGAAAACGGGCTTTTTGTAAATTATTCATTATATCCGTTGGGGTTGTTGCTTTGCCATCTCCAAGAATCCTGACACATATCATCAACATTCTTTTTAGCTTCCCAACCGAGGAGTTCTTTTGCTTTGGCAGCATTAGCATAAACCTCATCGGGGTCGCCCGGGCGGCGTGGGTCGATAACATAGGGAACCTCTACGCCCGAAGCCTTTTGGAAAGCATCGCGAAGCTGAAGCACAGAAACACCATTACCTGTACCGAGGTTGATAGCCTCGCAACCTGTGCTCTTTCCTGTCCACTCAACGGCCTTAACATGGCCACCTGCAAGGTCTACAACGTGGATGTAGTCGCGTACACCTGTGCCATCAACAGTGTTGTAATCGTTGCCGAAAACATGAAGCTTTTCGAGTCGGCCAACAGCAACCTGAGCTATGTAAGGCATAAGGTTGTTGGGGATACCCTTCGGGTCTTCGCCGATGGTGCCGCTGATATGAGCACCGATAGGATTGAAATAACGGAGAAGAGCAATAGACCACTCTTTATCGGAAACATAAACATCGCGAAGCATTTCTTCAATGAAGAGCTTGGTTCTGCCGTAGGGGTTAATTGCGCCGAGCGGCATATCCTCGGTTAAGGGCATTTCCTTAGCTACACCGTAAACGGTTGCAGAAGAGGAGAATACAAGGCGCTTACAGTTAAACTCACGCATAACCTCTAATAAAACGAGGGTGGAGATAAGGTTGTTATCGTAATATTCAATAGGCTTTGCAACCGATTCGCCAACAGCCTTAAGGCCTGCGAAATGGATTACAGCTTCGATGTCGTTTTCGCGGAAGATTTTGCGGAGAGCTTCCTTATCGCGTACATCTTCTTTATAGAACTTGATTTTTTTGCCAACGATTTTTTCTACTCTATCTAAAGATTTTTCGCTGGAATTGTCGAGATTGTCGACAACTACTACATCGTAGCCTGCGTTAACAAGCTCAATACAAGTGTGGCTGCCGATATAACCTGCGCCACCTGTTGTTAAAATTGCCATTTAAAATCACACTCCAAGAGTTTTTTATACGAATTAATTATACACTTATTGTTTATTAATGTCAATTGCGCTTTGCAAAAAATATATATTTACATTCTTCTTTTTTTGTTATATAATGATATCCCTACCAAAATTTTAGAAAGGAGAGGTTTTTGTGAAATATACCCTTAACGCGCAGGCTATGACAGCACCGTTTTTTGTGCCCTCAAGCGTTGCGGACAAGCACATTAAGCTGGCAAGTGCAAATCAGCTGAAGGTGTTGCTTGTTTTTCTTAAAAATGTTAGTGTTGGCACCTCTCCTGAACAGATTTCCGAAGTTTTAAGGCTACCCGTAAGCGAGGTCTGTGATGCGCTTGATTTTTGGGTGGAGCGTGAAATTATTTTAGCCGAAGGCAAGCCCAGTGCTCAGACTGACACCGAAAAAGCCAAGCCTCAAAACATTAAACCGGTTGTTATTAAACCTTCAAGGGAAGAAATTGCGGCAGCGGCTATGACCGATAACAAAATTCCCTTCCTTATTGGGGAGGCCGAAATGAAATTCGGCCGCGGGCTTAGGGACAGTGAAATCCGTTCCCTTTGCTGGCTGTATTTGGACCACGGTATGGAAATTTCGCTTATTTTAATGCTGGTTGAATATGCCATAAGCGAAAACAAGGCTACTGTTTCCTTTATTGAAAACACGGCCCTTGCCTGGCTTGGTGCAGGGGTTACCACAATATCCGAAGCCGAGAAACAAATTGAAGAGCGAAACAAACGCAAAACCGCCTGGGGTGTTGTGCTGGCTGCCTTTGGAATGAGTTACCGTATGCCCAGTGATAAAGAGCTTGAATATTCGGGCACATGGGTTATACAGTGGGGATTCAAGTCTGAAATGCTACGCGAGGCGTATAACATTTGCGTAGATAAAAACGCTAAAATTTCCATGGCCTACATAAACAAAATTCTTGAAAAGTGGCACAAGAGCGGCTTTACCACTGTACAGCAGGTTAAGGATGCTGAAAAGCCTAAGGAAAACTCAAACGGCTTTGCCACTTACGATAAATCTTTGGTTGAACAGCTTTTAAACCAAGATGATTAGAGGTTGAAAATGGGATACAGTAAAGAAATATACGATAAAGCCTTTAAGCTTATAGCCGACAGCAAAAAAGAGGCCGAGCGCAAATTTTCGGCATCGCTTGAAGAACTTAGAGGTATTGACACCGAGTTTTATAAAATTGAATTAAAGCTTGCCGCTCTGGGCAGCGAGATAATCGGCGTTGCTATGTCGGGAGACAGCAAAAGACTTGAAGAAATTCAGGCTGAGTGTGATAAGCTAAATGCTCAAAAGGCAGAAAAATTAAGGCTTGCAGGGCTTAAAAAACCTGGTTTTTACTGCGAAAAGTGTAAGGACAGCGGCTATTTTGAAGGTTCGCTTTGCAGCTGTGTTAAGGATGTTGCAAAGAGATTTGCTTATGAAGAATTATCAAAATCCCTGCCCTTAAACGACTGCAGCTTTGATAATTTTGATTTGAATTATTACCCCGATTCAGATGACAAAAACGGCAACCCAAGAAAAAGGGCTACCGCTATTTTGAGTTTGTGCAAGCAATTTGTAGACAGCTTCCCCTGTGGCCGTTCCCTTTTATTTATTGGGGGTGCAGGACTTGGAAAAACACATCTTTCACTTTCCATTGTGCGCGAAATTTCGGCAAAGGGTTACGGTGTGGTTTACGGTTCGGCACAAAATCTTTTTGGTGCAGCTGAAAAAGAGCATTTTTCCTTTAGTGGTGACTCCTCTGCCGAGGACAGCCTGCTACAGTGTGATTTGCTGGTTATTGATGACCTTGGCACCGAGTTTTACTCTTCCTTTGCCGCTTCCCTGTTCTATAACATTATAAATTCCCGTATGCTTAGCGGTAAGCCAACCGTTATTAACACCAACCTGAGCTTTGATGAGCTTGAAAAAAGATATTCACCAAGAATTACCTCCCGCTTTATTGGTGCATACGATATGAAAAACTTTATTGGCCTTGATATAAGGCAAAAGAAAGCCCTCCAAAATAAGTAAAATTAAAACTCCCGACAATTCGCCCACACCAGATAGGGATGTATTTCCTTAAAAAGTGAAATTTTTGCGTCATAATGTGTTAAAAGCCCCCGATACGCGTCAGCGTCATCGGGGGCTTTTGCCTGTTCTGCCACTAAAAATTTTCTTTTTAAGGTGCTTCGCAGTTTCGTAATATGCAGTAATTTTCAGTATTGAAGCCAAAAACCGCAGGAAGGCT
>JAGBGJ010000055.1 GCA_017936045.1 Clostridia bacterium | reverse complement strand
TTAAAAACCAAAAAGACGTGGATAAAATATCCGAACTTAAAGAAAAATACTGCGAGGACAGCGAGCTTTGCGAGTTGCTTGATGGCATTGACAAAGCAAAAGAAACGGCCGAAATGGAAGAACTGAAGGCCGCTATTCCCGACCTTGGCGAAAAACCGCAGGAGGTCAAAACAGCCGCAAAAACAAACGGACGGGGACTGTTAGTTGAATACCTGCTGTACGAGCACAGGCTGGCCGCCGCCGCAAAAAGCGAGCAGGCCCGACAAGAGGCCGCCCAAAGCCAAAGCTTAGGGCCGCTGTCCTGTGGGGCAAACAACATTACCGATGCCGAGTTTATAAAAGGCATTTGGGGAAATTAAACTAATTGGAGGAAATTTTTATGTCTATTAATTCTATTGCATCGGCTGAAATGTATGCAGGCGAGCTTGACAAGGTTTTTACCGCAAAAAGCGCAACCGCATTCTTTGCCGATAACGCACTTCGCACCAAGTTTGTTGGCGCAAAAACCGTAATTATTCCCGATGTGGAATTTGAAGGTCTTACCGATTATAACCGTCAGGGTGGTTTTGAAAACGGCGCAGTAACCGTTTCTAACACCTCCTACACCATGACCATGGACCGCGCTCGCTCATTGCAGATTGACCGCGAGGATATGGATGAAACAGGTATTGCATCCTTAGCCGGCAAAATTCTTGGCGAATATGTTCGCACCAAGGTTGTGCCCGAATGTGATGCCTACGTTTTATCTAAGCTTGGCTCTATTGCAAAGGCAAAGGGCAACCTTATAAACGGTGATATGGCAACACCTTACGAAGCCTTTACAGGACTTGTAAATCAGGTTCAAACAGCCGTTGGCTACGACAGCGAGCTTGTTTGCTTTGTTGATTCCCACGCCTATGCTGCCCTTATGTCTTCCGATGAGCTTAGCCGCAGCATTACTGTATCCGACTTTAAGCAGGGCGAGGTTAACCTTAAGGTTAAGTCTATAAACGGAATTGCAATTATCCCCGTTGTTAGCGAGCGTATGAAGACTGCATACAAGTTCGCAGGTGGAGCAGGCGGCTTCAAGCCTGCCGAGGGCGCCAGCGAAATCTTTATGCTGGTTCTTCCCAAAACTGCCGCTCACCTTGTTAAGAAGACCGAAAAGATGAGAGTCTTCACACCCGAGCAGAACACCGCTGCCGATGCCTATAAGTTCGATTACCGTATTTACTACGATGTATTTGTAAAGGAATCGGCAACCGAGGCCATCTGGGCTTGGCTTTCTGCACCCGTTAGCATTACCGCTCAGCCGGAGGATATTAACACCACCGAAGGCGCTGTATCCGAAAGCCTTACCGTAGAGGCCGAGGGAGAAGAGCTTACCTACCAGTGGTATAAGTGCACCACAGCTTCGGGCAAGGGCGCCGCTAAGGTAGAGGGCGGAGCCGCCGCTACATATAAGCTTCCTGCCGACCTTACCGCAGGCGACCACTATTACTTCTGCAAAGTAACTGCCGCAGGCAATAACACAGTTAAAACTGATGTGGCTACAGTTAGTGTAGAGTAATTTAAGATAGCGTAGGGCGGGGGTTTACTCCCGCCGAAAAAACCGAGGGCACAGTTTTGTGCCTTCGGTAGTTATTAAACAAGGAGGGATACTGTTGACAGGCAGTCCTGAAAATATATTTAAGGAATACGAAGCGGCAAGGCAGTTTAAGGCCTCTATCGGCCGCCACGGACTTTTCGAGCAGGGCCGTATTAACGAACGCTTCTTTGTGGGCGACCAGTGGCACGGAGCCGCTGTTGGTAACGAGCGCCCACTAGTGCGCCACAACATTATAAAAAGAATTGGCGATTATAAAATTGCCCAGTTAACGGGCACTTCGCTTTCGGTTAAATACTGTGCCGAGGGCTTTTCCGAAACCTTAGACAGTAAAAAGGCTGTGGAGCAGGAGCTGGCCGCCTTGGCAAGGTCAAAAAACAGCATTTACGCCCCCTTAAAATCGGATAACGAGGTTTCACTACTGCTTTGCGCACTTAATTCCTACCGCCAAACCACGGCGGCAAGGGTAAAGCTGGGCGCTGTTATTGATACAGCCCTGCGCGATGCTTTTATAAGGGGCACGGGTGTTATATATACCTATTTTGACCCCGATATTAAAACCGGCCTTTATGCCGATAAGCCATTTGGTAAGCAGATACTCGGCGACATTGTTTGCGAGTGCATAAAAATTGATGATGTCTATTTTGGCGACCCAGCCACTGGTTCGGTTCAAAAGCAGCCATACATAATTTTAACCGAGGAAAAAAGCGCAAAGGCACTTTTAGCCGAGGCGCTTCGTTTCGGTGCGCCGAAATCTGCCGCCGAAAGCCTTAGTCAAAAAGGGGAGGAAAAGCTTACCGTTTACACCAAATTATATAAGCAAAAATGTGATAACGGCGAGGTAAAAGTATTTGCTGTAAGAACCACGAAGGATACGGTTATACGCCCTGCCTTTTGTATGGGAATTTCCCTTTACCCAATATCAATTTTTGTTTGGGAAAAGCGGGATGGCTGTATTTACGGCGATAGCGAAATTACCTATATAATCCCCAACCAAATTGCCATAAACCGAATGATAACCGCCTCCTGCTGGTCTTCAATGTCGGCAGGAATGCCGCTTATGGTGGTTAATGGCGACCTTGTAAGCGGAGATATTACCAACGACCCCGGTCAGATTATAAAGGTTTACGGCGCGGCAGAGGAAATTGATTCCGCTGTTAAATTTGTTAATCCGCCCAACTTTTCAGATGGGTATAATCAGTCGGTTAACAACCTAATTTACAATACACTAACCCAGTGCGGCGCAAACGAAGCGGCACTTGGCGACCTGGAGGCAACAAACACCTCTGCAATAATTGAGCTAAGGGCCGCGGCTACGGGCTATTTAACCCCTCTTAAAAACCGTTTTTACGATTTCGTTTCGGATATTGCGGTGGTTTGGGCCGAATTCTTCTTTTCAATGTACGGAAGGCGCAGCCTCAAGGTTACCGATAAAAACGGAGTGTGGTATTTCCCATTTGATGCGGCAAGGTATAAAGACCTTGTGCTGAGTGTAACTGCGCAGGCAAGCGAGGGCGTTTCTAAAGGCGAAAAGGAAGGTCTTTCTGCCCTTGCCAAGCTTTTAGAGCTGGGCGCAATAACCCCTGCACAGTACCTTAAACGGTTGCCGATTGGCACCCTGCCCGATAGGGATGAGCTTGTGGAAGAACTTTTAAGGGAGGAAAACAATGAACGGATATAACCTACTTGATGAAGCGGCAAAGCTTTTGGGGCTGGATAGTGCCGATGAAAATATGAAGATAATCGGCCTGCCCCTTTTAAACGAAATAATTGTTGACCTTGGGTTTATGCCGCTCGCATCCCTTAGCGAAACTTTAGGCATAGCCGCCCCCGTTACCCTTTCGGCCCTTCGCTTTGGGGTGGCCGCGCTTGTGGCAAACGCCGTGGGCGAAAAAGAAAATGCCACAGCACTTTTTGAGCTTTATTCCCAAAAGAAAACAAGGCTTTCTTCCAAAATAGAAAGGGTAAAAGATGTGCTTCCAAGGGGTGGGCAGTAATGAGATTAGAGTTTAATTCGGCTAAAACCCAAAGGGAGTATATCCCTGCCGAAAAGCTGACTATCCGCGAGCTGAAAAATTGCACACTTAAAGATGGGAAAATCGAAAACCGCAAGGGCTTTGTGGCTAACCCCGATAGCATCATTTTAAAGCAGTACGGCTTTACCGATGGCGAAAAAAGCTTTAGCATTACCGAAAACTTTTTGTTTATAGATGGTCAGTACGGCAGGGTTGCGGTTGATATGCTTGACAACCTTATGGGAACGGTTACCTACAGCCTGCTGTTTTTAACTGCAGGCGGAGATAAGCGCACGCTGGGCTATATTGAGTTTACCTCAGGCCACCCCGATTCCTTTACGGTTTTTTCGGGAGCAAAAACAATAGGCTCGGGCATCTACTTTATGTCGAGGCTTTGCTATAAGGATGGCAGGGATGATTTTGTAAGCATACGCGAGCTTACCGAGGACCACAGATTTTGGGTATTACTGCCCGAGGAAAAGCTATACACCCCAACTCTGCTTGCAAACGGCAGGGGGGAAAGCTACCACTTTGCCACCGTTGGCGAAAAGGAACTGCGGCTCCCCGAACCTGTGCTGCCACAGGCAAAAAATATGCTCACCCCAAGGTTTAAGGTACGCTATACAACCGATGGCAGCTCTTCGGCCTTTTCGCTGCCCTTTGCCGAAATAGACAGCTCGGCAGTATCGGCCGAGCTGGATTTAAAGGGGGAAAAATATTCCTTTTTTATAGCGGAAGGGTCATCAGCCTCGGCACAGGTGAAAATAGGTGCAGAGTCTACTACGATGCATATCGACCGAATATCGGGTAGAATAAGCTTTAAATGCGGAGAAAATGTAACCTATGCGCCCGCCTTTACGGGGGAATACAACAACCTTACCGTTACAGCCTCTAAAACCGAGGCACAGGATAAAATTCTTGCCTCATCCTTTACCGCCTGCCAAAAGATAGAGGGCAGTGTGCCCGTGGGTAAAAATGAAATTACCCTTTTTTACGGGAACAAACTTATGCCGGCTATGGTTTTGGCAAACAGCCCCGAAAGTCCCCTTTATTTTTCCAAAAAGGTGGTATATTCCCTTGGAAATCCCGAAAAAGGGGTGCTTCATATAGCCGATATGGGCGGCAAAGTCTTTGCCTTTAAGGAGGGCAAGGCCTTTATAGGCGAAATAAAGCTGTCAGAAAAAGAGGTTGGCACAAGCCTTCAGTTTTTTGAAGGCGTAATTTCCTTTAAAGGGCAAAGCGAAATACCCCTGTGCCCCAGACCTGAAACCGTAAGGGCGCAGGGCGGCAGCATTTTAATGCAAAGTGAGGATAACTCGGTGTGGGAAATAACACTGGGCGCAAACAGTACGGTTTCGGCCAAAAGGATAGAGGGGAACACAGAACAGGCCGATTTTGCCATAACCCTTGAGGATAAATACCTGCTTATAAAGGACAAAACCGCCACTGTGTTTTGGAAAAACGGCGGCGAATATGTAATGGGCAGGTGGAGCCTGCCTGCAAGGGCAAAGGGGGGACTAAGCTATCTTGAAAAAACGGCTGTATTTTTTGAATATAAGGATGATTTGGTTTACATAATGTTCCCTGCGAGCTATAAGGGGGATGAAGATATATTCCTGTTATCCGAACAAACAGTTGGTCGCAGTCGCGTGGATTCCTCGGTTTTAATTGATTTAACCGATAGGGGAATAAAGCCGCTAAGACTTTATAAAATATCTGCCCTGCTTACCGGTAAGTGCGCAAAGCTATGCCTTTGGGCCGAAGGCAAAAGGGTTGCCGAAAGGAAAGCAAGGTTAAAAAACGGCTTTGCCGATTTCTATGTTGGTGCCGCTGCTAAAAACATATTGGCCGAAATATCCCTTGTGGGGCAAGGTGTCATTTCGGGAATAATAACAGAATACAAATATATAAGCAAAAAGTAAGGAAGTGAAATAGTGGAAAAAATAATTAATCAGCCCATAACCCTTAGCGGAGCAGTTTGTGATGAGCCGATTTGCGGCGGAGTTCAGGGCGAGCATAAGGCAACTGCGATTTGCTTTATACCCGATGAAGAGCTTAGCCAAAAGATAAACGAATATAAAGCGGGCGGCTACACGGTAACCCTTAAAATAGATGCCTTTACGGCCGCAGGCGAGAGGGTAGGAAGCGAGGAAAAAAGCGGCGAAGAGTTGTTTTCCCCCTTTAGCCTTACCCAAAGAATAACAGCTTCGGGGCTGGACTGCGTTGTTGTGGCAAGAATTATTATCAGCCGCGAGGAGGCAAGAGAGCTTTGCAAGGCACAGCTTAAGCTTTGCTTTATACCATCCCCCGTGGCGCTGAATTCCAATACAGTAAAGCAAACCGAGACCGAGCGGCTTGAAAAAACAGCCGAGGCTTTGCTTTCGGAATTTACCTCAAAAGCCGAAAGGGTAGGGGAACAAATTGATAAAAAGGCAAGTCAGGTTAAAGCATCGGCCGAAACGGTGGCAAGGCACCTAAAGCAGGCCGAAAAAATTGCCGAATCCAATGAGAACACGCTTATAGATGTTGAAGAAAACACAATTTTTGTCTTTTCGGGAGGGGATGCCGAGGGTGTATTCAACACCGATATTGAAATAGACAGTGAACTGTCCGAGCAGAGTAGGAACCCCGTTGAAAACGGAACTGTAACCCGCGGAATAAACGCTGTCCGTGAAGCTTTAAGCGGCGAAATCGACACTTCAAACAATGAGCTTACCGAAAAAATCGGAGAAGCTGAGGATAGGCTGTCGGCTAACCTTAGCGCGGCCAAGCAGGAGCTTTCGGCCGAAATTAACCTTGTTAAAGATAGTCTGCCGCAAGAATTTATTTTAGAGCAGGGCACCACCGATGATGGCTGGCGCTACCGTAAGTGGAACAGCGGCCTTGCCGAATGTTGGGCAAGAATAGAGGGAATAGCCGAGGTTAAAACCATGTGGCCCAATCAGTCTTCGCTCTATTATGGGCTGATTGGTGGCTTTAGTTACCCTATTCAATTTTTGGAAAAGCCTACTGTTAGCGTGGATTTGGATGCGCAGGATTCCTGGTGCAATAAATACGCTTCAACCAACACCGAAACGGGCAATATTTATGCAGTAGGGCCGGTAAGCAAAAGCGAAAGCTACACACTAAACATTATCGCCATTGGCAGATGGAAATAAGGGGGTAACAAAATGGCTAAAAAAATACATTTAAAAAGTGTTCTCGCCTACAAGGAGGACACCCTTAGTCGCTGGCAAGCGCAAAACCCCGTGCTCCATAGGGGAGAGGTATCTTTTGTACGGGATGGGGAGAATGGCTGCTGGCTTAAAATAGGCGATGGCGTAACCCCTTGGAACAACCTACCTTACAAACTGGGCCCAAAGGGTAAAGATGGAGTAGATGCGGTGTCGGATGCTGTAAATTTCAAATTGCTTTACTCTACCGAAATAACACAAGAGGCTTTTGATGAAGCAGGGGAAGATGGCATAACCTTAATAACATTAGGCGACAGTAGTATAGATTTGACACCATATAATGAAATACTTGTTAATATCACAGTTCCAGACAGCTCTGCAATAAATACAGAAGCAAATATGCTTTACATATGTGTAACTAGCAATTCTAGCTATGGTGCGGGTGATGGGAATGTATGGCTACGCCCTCAATCATTGGGTATAGCAGAAAATTGTCAACTCAATACCACTTATAACAAATTTGCAATAAGTGGGTTTTGGCACAATGATAGTTTTTTATATGGAACAATTGCACGTAATGGATATAGAAGTAGTAATGGATA
>JAGBGJ010000054.1 GCA_017936045.1 Clostridia bacterium | reverse complement strand
TTTTGCGGCGGTTTCGCCGTAAGGTGTAAGCTCTGATACGAAAACAAGAAAGAACCAAAGTCATATTGACTTTGGTTCTTTTGTTATTTATACGGTTTGTTGTAGACAAAAATTGAGGTAAGGAGCAGGGCTACTCCGAAAAGCATTGTTATAAGGCCTGACATCTCACCTTTTATGCTCCACCCGAAATAGACAAGGGTGAGCCCAAGGGTGAAAAACGCAGCTATAAATATGGCTCTGAGCCGTGAATCTTTATTAAACATATAATCACCTATCCTTTTACTCCGCCGACAGTCATACCCTCGGTTAACTTCTTTTGAACTAAGATATATAGAATTAGCGTAGGTAACATTACAAGAACAAGACCTGCATACATTATTCCGTACTGCGCCTTTGCCTGCTGACCCTGCATAAGGTTTATAAGCCCTACAGGGAGTGTTTTTTTGCCGCCTGCCGCGCTCAGTAGAGTTAGCGACACAATATACTCGTTCCAAAAAGAAAGAAAATTAAATAGAATTACGGTTATTATTGAGGGGCGGGCCATTGGGAATATTATTTTAAGCATTGTACTGAAATATCCTGCTCCATCAATATATGCCGCTTCTTCAAAATCGAAGGGCAGTGTTACAAAATAGCTGCTTAAGAGATAGATAGTAAACGGCAGGGCTGTTGATGCATAGACCAGAGCTAAAACAAATAGGTTGTTTAATAAAAAACCTGAACCGAAGATGCTATTTAAGAAAACATCGGCATCTTTGAGCATTAAAAAGATTGGCACAACAATGTAGTTAACATTTATAAAAAGTCCTGTTACAAACATTGTGTTTATAATTTTTCGGCCGCGGAATTTAAACCTCGCAAGGCAATATGCGGCAGGGAGCGCAATTGCCAACAGCAAAACAAGAGCTGTGGCAGTAACAATAACCGAGTTTAGCATATACTCCCCCATTTTTGCTTTGCCCCAGGCATCGGCAAAGTTTTTAAAATAGAGGCCGAGGGGCAGGCTCCACGGGTTGCCGTAAAACTCCCTATTTTCCTTTAGGGATGCTAAGAAAACCCAGGCTACCGGCACCAATACCGTTATTGCTAATAGGGATAGGCTTAAATAGATAAAAGATTTATACAGCTTATTACTTTGCATAGCTTCCCCCCTAATACTGCAAATCGTTTCGTTCGGTTACACGGCTTACAAGGGCCGAGAGCGCAAAGGAAAACAGGAAAATCACAACCCCTGCCGCCATACTGTAGCCGTATAGTCCTGCATCCTTTTGGCCATACATAAAGGATAAGACAACCTCGCTGGCGCCGTTCGGGCCGCCTGATGTCATTGCCTTGACAAAAAGAAAGGCCATATTTACGGTTGAAATTATAAAGAAGGTCAGCGTTGTTCTGATATTTGTCCAGATAAGCGGAATGGTGATTTTAAAGAACTGAACTGCTCGGTTTGCGCCATCAAGCCCTGCGCTTTCGTATAGGCTTTCGGGCACGGAGGACATTGAGGCCATATACATAACCATATAGTAGCCGACCGCCTGCCACACCATAGCTATGGCTATTGATATTACAACAAGTTCTTCGCTTTTCCAAAGCAGTGAAACGGTTTTTCCGCTGAAGAAGGAAAGCAGCGTGTTTAACAGGCCGTTTTTAGTATCGTAAATAGCCGAAAACACACCCGATATTACAACCACCGACAGTATGTTTGGAATATAGAAAACTACCCTGAAAAAGTTGTTTCCGCGTATTTTTTCTTTGGTTAGGCAAAAGGCAAAAAATAGGGCGAGCGCAAAGGTTATTACCGTTACGGTTACTAATAAAAATATGGTGTTTTGAGCCGAAATTATGAAGCGTGTATCGCGAAACAGCACCTTAAAATTATCGAAATAAACAAAGGTTTCGTTACTTGAATATGCTCCGCGTTCAAAAAAGGACATTCTGAAAACATCTATGGTTGGATATGCCATAAATATTAAAAACAATATTGTTGCCGGCGCAAGACAGGCAAATATAAAAAGGCTTTGGCTTTTATGTTTTTGCATTATGGGGTCCTCCCTTAAAAAATGGCGGGTAGAGTTCTACCCGCCGCTTTGCTATTTTGTGATTAGGTTTTCTCTCATTTTATCGGTTGCTTTAATAATATCGTTTAAATATTGCTCTTTTGTGATGTTACCCGAAACGAGCGAATTTATAGGAGCAAAGAAATAGTCGGCAGGATTTCCAAGGCCTGCGGTTGCTTTAAAGGCAGCAAAGTTGCCAATTGCCGCTTTTGCGCCGCCCTCGTAAACCGATTAGAAAAGTTTATTTTCATCACTTAAAATATTGGAAACATCGCGCACGGGCTGGACAGCATTTCTTTGGGCAAAGATTTTGCAGGCTTCATTGGAATACATATAAGAAATGAAAGTTTTGGCATCCTTGGTATTTTTTGCGCCCTTAGGAATCCAGATTTGTTCCATCCAGGTGTAGGCATACATATCTCCGCCTTCCTTTACAGCGGGCAGGGCGGTCATTCCCCACTCGAATCCATCGGCAGCAACGGCATCGGCCATTTCGCCCACAACCCAGGTGCCGTTAGGCATAAACAGGGCTTCGTTTTGCATTACCATAAGCTGATTTTTTGAGAAATCCTGGTCGTTGGCCTGAGCAGGGGTTTTCTTGTTGGTATAGCTTGCAAGTTTGGCAATAATATCAATAAAGGTTTTGCCTTCTTCCGTTTCCCATACTCCCTTTTCGTAATTGGTTACCTTATTAAAGAATTCGGGGCCACCGACTGCATACATTAAAGAGAAGCAAAAGGAATCGAAATACCCTGTTGTGGGGTAGGTAAAGAGCGCGATATTTTCTTTTTTAGCCTTTTCGCCAAGCTCCCACATTTCATCCCAAGTTTTTGGCACTTCCCAGCCCTTGGCCTTAAACAAGCCTTGGTTATAGAAGAGGCCGCAGGGGGAATAGAACATTGGCATTAGGTAGGTTTTGTTGTCGCCATAGGGATTGGTGGCAACGCTTTCGATAAAGCCGCCCTCTAACTTATCCTTAACCTTTACTTTTTCACCCGGGACTGTCATATCAAGGATATCGGTAAGCTCGGTTAGGTTTTTGTCTTTAATAAGCTGTTCGGTAAGGCCTGCTTCCCTACCAGTTGCAAGCAACACAACATCGGGGTAGTCCCCGCCCTGCATAGAGGCGCCGATAACATCTTCAAGGTTCTTTTCAAGCACAAGCTCGGTTTCAATTCCCGTTTGTTTTGTGAAGGCTGTGCATATTTCCTTCCACATATCGGGTTTAGTTTCCTCATAACCCGAAGAAAGGGCGGCAACCTTAAGCTTGGGCTCGGTTTTATCCTTTTGGCCACAGCCTGCAAACAGACAGGTAATGAGTATTACTGAAATAATTAATGAAAGTATTCGTTTTAACATAAAAACCTCCTGTTTTTATTTTCAGTAAAATTATATGCAAGTATTTCCTTTTTATACAAAAAAAGACGGACCCTATGGGTCCGCCTATAAAAAGCTATTTTATTTGTTCAATTATTTCGCCGCAATCTTTAAGAATTATATCGGGCTTAAAATCGGATTCTTCAACATCCGCCATAGTGGCTTCGCCGCTGAGCACAAGCACGCCCACTGTTCCTGCGTTAAGGCCACTTTTAACATCGGTATAAAGTCTATCGCCGATAACTGCGGTTTCCTCTTTGGTATAGCCCGTTCTTTCCATTGCGAGAATAGGCATTAAGGGTTCGGGCTTACCGATAACTATGGGGCGCTTTTTAACCGAATTATAAAGCATATCTATAAAACTTCCACAATCGGGCACGCTGCCAAATTCAGTGGGGCAAACATAGTCGGGGTTGGTGGCAATGTAGGGCACATCGCGCGCAAGCAATATTTTACAAATATCCTCTAGCTTTTTGAAGGTTAGCTCCTGGTCGTTGCCAAGGACAATGCACTCAACCTCATCAAGATTTTCGGTTACTGTAAAGCCCTCGGTTTCAAGTTCCTTTACCAAGGATTTTGTTCCGCAAACATAGAGCTTATGATTCGGATAATACTTTTTAAGATAGTATGCGGTTGCCTGTGAAGAGGTTATAAAATCTTCACGCTCGGCAGGAATGCCCAGTCTTTCAAGCTTTTTTATGTAGTCTACAACGCTTTTGGAAGAATTGTTAGTCATAAACATATAGCGCCTGCCGGTTGCCTTAATAGTGGAGAGCAGTTCCTTTGTGAAGCTGTAAAGCTGATTTCCCAAATAAAGGGTTCCATCCATATCAAAAAGGTATAGGTTAATGTCTTTGAATTTTGTTGCATCCATAAATACACACCCTTAAACTAATTCTACATTCTTAATATCTTTATTTTCCATTAAACTTCCAATTAACATAGTTGCGTTTTCTTCAGTAGTTTTAGAAATCTTAACATTAAGCAATTCTTCTTCAATTGTTACCATAGACAGAATATTACAT
The DNA here is from genome assembly GCA_017936045.1 of Clostridia bacterium. Taxonomy (GTDB): domain Bacteria; phylum Bacillota; class Clostridia; order Oscillospirales; family Acutalibacteraceae; genus SFWF01. The sequence goes on along the minus strand of JAGBGJ010000054.1, from coordinate 1,305 downwards.
TCGTGTTCGATAATACAATTTGTAACCGTTTGTATACTTTGACGGTTTTTGATGGTGATTTTTAATTGACGCTCTTTAAAATCGGCCTTCTTTTTAAAACGGTTTGCAAGCGGTCTTAAAGCGAGCATTGCAATAAGCATAAAGGCAGTAATTGTAATCGAAATAAAGAAATATCCCATACCGGTAGCCAGTCCTACACAAGCCGTTGTCCAAAGTCCTGCAGCAGTTGTAAGGCCTTTAACCTTGTTACCGGTTACCAGTATACAGCCTGCGCCCAAAAAGCCTATTCCGCTTATCACCTGTGCTCCCAGTCGGCTAACATCGGTACTGTAGCCATCCATTAGCAGAACCTCGCTTAAAAGGGTTATTCCTGCTGCGCCCAAGCACACCAAAATATGTGTGCGGAGCCCTGCATCGTGCCTTGTTCCCGAACGTTCTATACCAATTATTCCGCCAAGCACCACTGCAACGGCAAGCCTTATTAAAACTTCGATATAGTATTCATATCCCATTATATATCCCACAATTCCTTTTTACTTGTTGAGATGGCAACAGCACCGTTTTTAAGTGCCTCTTGCACCTCTTCTTTGGTATCTATAAGGCCGCCGACAATAACGGGAATAGGGCCTTTAGAGAATTGCTTGATTATTTTGCCGATAACTCCCGGCATAATTTCAATATAGTCGGGGCGTGTAGCTGCGGCCATATCACTAATGCCTGCAACACCCTTTCCATCAAGCGCAAAGAAGCGCTGAACTGTTATAAGCCCCTTTTCCTTTGCATATTTAACAAGATTGCCCCTTGTTGAAATAACACCATCTATACCGCATTTAGCCAAGAAATCAATTCCTGCTTTATCCTTGCCAATACCTTCGCACAAATCTATATGAACAAAAGCGAGCTTGCCGTGTTTGTGAACCTCTTCAATTCTGTCGCCTATAGTCATAATATTTGCGGTATAACAAAGCACAACCTTTGCGGAAGACTTAATTGCTTCTTGCCAGTTGCTATCGTGTGCAGCAGCAATTATTGGGGTTTCGGTTAAAAGCTCTTTTACCTTCGCTTTCATATATTATTCCTCCAATTAAACCATTTTCTCCTGCTTAACCTTATGGTCTACAACATTGCGCGAGGCAAGTTCTTTTTTAATGTCATCAACCGAAATTCCCATTTCAACCATAAGCACCATAACCTGATATGCAAGGTCGGCAATTTCGTAAACGGTCTCGCGCTTATCATCTGCCTTGCCTGCTATTATAACCTCGGTGCACTCTTCCCCAACCTTTTTAAGAATTTTATCTATTC
>JAGBGJ010000053.1 GCA_017936045.1 Clostridia bacterium | reverse complement strand
GTGTTAAAAGCCCCCGATACGCGTCAGCGTCATCGGGGGCTTTTGCCTGTTCTGCCACTAAAAATTTTCTTTTTAAGGTGCTTCGCAGTTTCGTAATATGCAGTAATTTTCAGTATTGAAGCCAAAAACCGCAGGAAGGCTAGCGCCTTTTAAGGGTTTTGGCAAAAATACGGGAATTTACGCTAGAGAAACAAATACTGCCCTATCTGGTGTGGGCGAATGTACTCCTCTTTCTTTATTACATTGATTCGGGTGCGGTTATTTTAAGCATTGAAAGAACATTCTTAATAACCGTTACTGTAGCATAGCAAAGGTTAAGTCTTGCCTGCAAAAGTTCTTCTGCTTCGCCCTTAACTCTGCAGGCGTTATAGAACTTGTGGAATTTAGTTGCAAGCTCAACGGCATAGTGGGTCATCTTTGCAGGGTCGTAAGCCTTGGCCGATGCAACAATTTCATCGGTAAGGGCGGCAATGTGAAGAATAAGCTCGCGCTCTTCGGGGGCTGTTAGTAAAGACAGCTCGCTTTCACTGCAATTTCTTCTGGTAATTCCCTCGCCCTCTAGATTGCGGATAATGCTGCAAATACGCGCGCAGGCATACTGAACATAGTAAACGGGGTTTTTATTGCTTTCTTCAACGGCCAAATCCAAATCGAAATCAAAGTGAGAGTTGGGTTCGCGCAGGTTGAAGAAGAAACGCGCTGCATCAATGGGAACCTCATCTAAAAGGGTTACAAGGGTTATTGCCTTGCCGCTACGCTTAGAGGCCTTAATAACCTCGCCCTCTTTAACAAGGCGCACCATTTGCATAAGCAGAACATCGAGTTTAGAGGCATCTACACCAAGCGCGGTAAGGGCCGCTTTAAGGCGGGGCACATAACCGTGGTGGTCGGCACCGAGAACATCTATTGCCTTATCGAAGCCACGGGTTACAAGCTTATTGTAATGATATGCAATGTCGGGTACAACATAGGTGGGAACACCGTTTGAACGAACAAGCACAAAATCTTCGGAATCAAAGTCGCTTCCCTTAAACCAAAGAGCATCTTCCTTAACATAGGTGTGGCCGCTTTGCTTTAAAAGCTCGATAATTCTTGCGGTTTCGCCGCTACTGTGAAGCGAGCTTTCCTTAAACCAGGTATTGTATTCAATTCTATACTTTAAAAGGTCGTTCTTTAAGCCCTCTATATTTTTAGGAAGCGCAAAATCAACAAGCGCCTTTCTTCTTACAGCTTCGGGCTCGTTAACATATTTATCGCCATAAAGCTTAGAAAAAGCCTCGGCATGGGCAATAATATCTGCTCCGTGATAGGAATCCTCGGGCATTTCGATGCCATCTTTATAAATCTGCAAATAGCGAAGGTCTAGGGATAGGCCAAACTTATTTATTTGATTGCCTGCATCGTTAATATAAAACTCGCGCTCAACATAGTAGCCTGCGGCATTCATAACCGATGCAAGGCAGTCGCCAAGTGCGCCGCCACGAGCATTGCCTATATGCATGGGGCCTGTGGGGTTTGCCGAAACAAATTCAACAAGAACCTTTTTGCCTTGACCAAAGTTGCTTTTACCGTAATTTTCCTTTGTAGCGATAACATCGGACACGATGTCGGCATAGTATTTATCGCTTAAAAAGAAATTGATAAAACCGGGGCCTGCAATTTCGCAGGATTTAACATAAGAATTATTAAAATCAAAGCGGGCGGTAAGCTCCTCGGCAATTTTGCGGGGTGCATTTCTAAAGGCTTTTGACCAAACCATTGCAGCGTTTACCGCATAATCTCCGTGTTCCCTGTTAGAGGGGGTTTCTATTTTAAATGCGCCAAGCTCGGACTCGGGGAAAACACCATCGGCAATAGCCGCATTGGCCGCATTATAAATAATTTTTTCTAGTTGCTCTTTTGCAAGTGCTACGATTTTAGACATTTTTTATCTCCTCGAATTTTATCTCCATTATATTCTTACTAAGCAGGCTTGAATTTACATCAAGCGTATAGCTCATATAAATTTTTCCGCCGTTTTTGTTTATTTCCAGCATTAAGGCTTCACCGAATATGCCTATAACAAAATCGCCCTCAGGTGTGTTGTAAAGACAGCTGTGTCTTCTGCCCTTTTCTACCGTCATTCGGCTTTCCATTCCGCCGCGGCGAATTAGGGACATTTTGTTACTGCCATCCATAATAAGCTCGGTTTTAACATTTTTTGCACCTATCATTTCGCTTTCATCGTAGCAAAGTGTTAAAACACCGTTAGTATAGTTAAGGGTGCCGTTTGTTGTGAAGACAGTTTCATCTTCGTGCCCTTCGGCATATTTTTGAATACCCTTAATCTCTATTAGAACTTCCTTCATATTTATTTATATCCACCAAGTTTACATCACAAATTTTTTCGCCAAGCAATATTTCGGACACCTTAGCAAAGCCTGCCGTAATATCGCTTACATAAAACTCTTTTGTTGCGCTTTCCTCTTCGCTTATCATATTAAGAGCTTTTAGTTCTTCTTTTACAGCAAGGGCGGTTGAGTTGCCCATATTTATGAGGGTAACACCCTGCCCCATAATCTTTTTAATTGCGCCAAGCAGTATTGGATAGTGGGTGCAGCCTAAAATTAAAGTATCTACCCCTGCCTCTACCATTGGGGCTAAATAGCGCCTTGCAACCTCGAGCACAACAATGTCATCTTCGGCCGAAAAGCCTTCCTCTACAAGGGGAACGAACAACGGACAGTCTGCCGTTGTAACCGTGGCAGTTGGTAAAAGCTCTAAAATTTTTCTTTTATGGGCGCCATTATTAATTGTGGCCGAGGTGCCGATTACGCCAATTCTATTGTTTTTAGTTGCGGCAACTGCAGCTTTAACCGAGTTTTCTACAACCCCCATAAAAGGTACGGGAAGGTCTTTTGCGGTATCTGCAGCAACGGCACTAACCGTTCCGCAAGCGGCAACTATATACTTTACACCCTTTGAAAGCAGGAAGTTTTCATCTTGCCTGGCATAGCTGATTATGGTCTCGTTACTGCGGCTGCCATAAGGAACTCTTCCTGTATCGCCAAAATATACAAAGCTCTCTTTTGGCAGAACTTTTTCCAGCTCTTTAAGCACGGTTAAGCCGCCAAGACCCGAATCGAAAACACCTATTGGTCTGTTATCAGCCATATAATTACCTCCTTACCCATATATTACTGCATTAGTAGTAATATAATACCACAAGTAATACACATATTCAAGAAAAAATAAAAGACTGCTTGGGACACACTCCATAGAGCAATGTCGCTTAAAAATGTGAAATTTTTGCGGTATTATGTGTTAAAAAGCCACGGTACGCGTCAGCGTTACCGCGGCTTTTCGCCTTTACTACCACTAAAAATTTTCATTTTTAAGTGCTTCGCAGTTTTGTAATTTCAAATTTATATTCGAGGCGAAGCCGAAAAATGCAGGAATACTGCCGTATTTCAAGG
>JAGBGJ010000052.1 GCA_017936045.1 Clostridia bacterium | reverse complement strand
GCAGTTTTGTAATTTTCAAATTTATATTCGAGGCGAAGCCGAAAAATGCAGGAATACTGCCGTATTTCAAGGCTTTTCGGCAAGCCTTCGGATTAAATTTGTTTTCCAAAACCGATACTGCTCTATGGAGTGTGTCCCTTATGGGTGGTTTTTGTTATTTATTCTTGCTTTTTGTCTTAATTGGTTTTATTTTACTCGGCATCTTGCATTTTAGCCATATTTTGTTATATAATGATTTTAAAGGAAGTGTTGCAAATGAAAAGGATAATTTCTTTTATACTTATAATGGCTACTGTGCTATATTTGGCGGCCTGCAACAAATATCCTTACGAGGCTAAATATACCGAACTTGGCATACCGCTTAAGGACTATTATAAAACAGGCGGAGTAGAGCGCTGCGCCTGGGATATTGAAATGTATAAGGATAAGCTTTATGTTGCCAGCGGAGATTACGATAAAAACAAGGGCCCTGTTATGATGTGGCACTACGATTTTGAAGAGGAAGGCTGGAAGTTAGATACAGCCCTGTCCGATGAGCAGATTGAACGCTTTTATCTTATGGATGATAAGCTCTATGCCGCAGGCTGCGACCCGCAAACCTCCTGGTCCTACGGCAACTTTTATGTGTGCAGCGATGCAAGATGGTCAACCAATAACACCTTGCCCGGCGGCATACATAACTTTGATTTAATTAAGTTTGATGGTAAGCTGTTTGCAGGCCTTGGCGTTGTCGAGGGAGATGCCCCCGTAGTCTGCTCCCGTGATGAAAAAAACTGGACACCGCTCTACCTTTATAAGGATGGAAAAATCCGCGAAACGCCCGGCGCTGAATATATAAGGGTTTATGATTTCTTTGTGCTGGATAACACCCTTTATGCATATTTTTACACTAATTATAACAACAAATCATACTTTGAAATTTACCGCTATGAGGGAGATAAATTCGTTTATTATAGCGATATGATAAGCAAGCTTAAAGCATCTAAAAGCACCTACACACTTATTTGCCAAAAGGCCGAATTTGCAGGCAAGCAGTTCTTTTCAAACGGCTTCCTCTATAAAACCGAGGATATGAAGGAAGCCTCTGTCATAAATCTTGGCGACAAGGTAAAAATAAACGATATAAGGGTTATTGAAGATACAATGTATCTGCTTTGTAACGAACCCGTAAACGAAGAGCAAACCGAATTCAGGGTTTCAGTTGTAAGAACAAAAGATGGCGAAAATTTCGAAGAAATGTTCTATTTCAGCTACCCTGTCCGCGCCCTCAGCTTTACATACAGCAATAAGCATTTCTATTTTGGAATGGGTTTTGGAACCAAAGCACAACGGGAATACGAGCAGAACGGAATGGTATTATCGGTAAAAAATCCGCTTTAGGAGACACTATATGTACGATGAACTGACACAGGTTGATATAGATAAAATGAAGGAGGAGCTGGAGTACCGTATAACGGTTGTCCGCCCCCAAATACTGGAAGATGTAAAATTTGCAAGAAGCCACGGAGATTTGTCCGAAAATTTCGAGTACCACGCCGCTAAAAGGGAACGCGGCAAGAACGAAAGCCGTATCCGTTACCTTCGGGGCATGATAAAAACCGCCAAAATAATTGAGGTTAAAAGCGAGGAGGGCACGGTTGGTCTTTTCGATACCGTAACCTTTCTTATAGAGCAAACGGGAACGGAAGAAAAGGTTAGAATTGTAACCTCACTGCGCCGCGACCCGTTTCTTAAAATAATTAGTAACCAGTCCCCCATGGGCTCGGCCCTTATGGGCGCCAAGGTTGGCGACAGGGTGCAGGTAAAAATTGATGAAAACCGCAGCTATTTTGTGGTTGTAAAGCAAATTGAAAAGGGTAAGGATGATGATACCCTTGAAATTAGAAAGTTTTAAAAATAATCTACATATCATAACTAAGAGGTGATTTTATGAGAATTTGCGTATATGGCGCAGCATCATTTTCAATTGATGATGAATATATCAAAAGAGTAGAAGAATTGGGCGAACAAATGACAAAGCGCGGCCATTCCCTTGTTTTCGGCGGTGGAGCAAACGGACTTATGGGTGCCGCAGCACGCGGAGTTAAAAGAGAGGGCGGCTATGTTTTAGGTGTTATTCCCACCTTTTTTGATGATGAAAATATCGAGGGCGTTTATCCCGAGTGCGATAAGCTTATTGAAACCAAAACAATGCGCGAAAGAAAGCAAATAATGGAAGACAATTCCGATGCATTTATTGTAGCCCCTGGCGGGGTAGGCACCTTTGAAGAGTATTTTGAAATTCTAACCTCTAAGCAGCTTTGCCGCCACAATAAGCCTATAGTGCTTTTCAATGTTAACAATTATTATAGCGAGCTTAACGTTATGATGCAGGCGGCTGTTGATAAAAAATTTGTAAGGGCAGACTGCCTTAAGCTCTATAAGGTAACCGATAATTTAGAAGAGCTTTTTGCCTATTTAGAGGGCCCGCAGCCCATCCGCACGGTAAAAGACCTTAAGGAAGGCTAAATAATTGACTTTTTTGGAGTTTTTCTGTATAATATCCAAAAAAGCAGGAGGAGAAAAAATGAAAAAGTTTATTGAAGAATTTAAAGTGTTTATAACCCGCGGCAATGTTATTGATATGGCTGTCGGTGTTACTGTAGGTAGTGCTTTTACCGCAATTGTTAATTCGGTAACCAACAATATCATTAAGCCCTTTATCAACTGGATAATTTCCATAATAATCGGTGCCGATACCTTATCTGAGTGCTTCACCTTCCTTGGCGCACCCGCAAGGCTTGAAGATGGCACTATTGACCTTGCCAACTCCATCTACATAGACTGGGGCGCATTCATCAATGCAATTATCAATTTCTTTGTAATCGCATTCGTGCTTTTCTGCGTTGTTAAGGCTATCAATGCCTTTACCGATAAGCAAAAGGCTGTTACAGCTAAGCTTTTTGAAGGTATTATAAGCACTGAAGATAAAAAAGCAATGAAGAAGCAGGGCATCAGCCTTAAGGATAAAGAAGCTGTAGATGCTTACTTCAAGGCAAAGCAGGCCGAGGCCGATAGAATTGCCGCCGAGGAGGCCGAAAAGGAAAGATTAGAGCGCGAAGCCAACCCCACCACCGAAGAGCTCTTAAAGCAAATCCGCGACATTTTAAGCAACAAATAATTAAATACCCAAAAGCCGTACCACAAGGTACGGCTTTTAATTATGTAATAAATTTTATAGCCTGTACATAGTATGTTTTAGGTGATAAAAATGGTTGATATAAAAACCAAAACAAAAGCGGATAGTGTGCTTTATGCCCTGCCGCAAAGAATTGCAGGTTACATAGATGCACTCCCAATTTTTATAAAAAACTCCATAAGGGAAATACGGCTTCGGGCAAGCTCTCCCTTATGTGTAATATGCGAAACCACATTATATATATCGGAAGATACCTCAGCCAGCAGTTATCTTCCAAGCAGGCCGGTTATTGTTTCGCGAGGGGAAATAGATGAAACGGTTAAAAGAATAACGGGTAGCTCACTCTACGCGCGCGAGCAGGAGCTAAAAGAGGGTTATCTCTCAATGAAAGGTGGAAACCGTGCGGGAATTTCGGGCTGCTTTTCGGGTGGTAGCTTTAAGCAAGCCAATGCCATAAACATACGAATTGCAGGTCAGGTTAAGGGCTGTGCCGAACCCCTTAAAGAACAGGCCGAAAACGGCCTTTTAATTGTGGGCAGGGCAGGAAGCGGCAAAACCACCCTGCTTCGCGACCTTATAAGGCTTTTGTCCTACGAGGGCAATAGGGTGTCGGTTATAGATACAAGGGGAGAACTTTGCGGTTATGACTGCGAAGCCTTAGATGTAGGCCCAAATACCGATATAATAAACGGTGTTTCCAAGGCAGAGGGCTGTGAAATGGCACTTAGAACCTTAAATCCGCAGTATATCGCCTTCGATGAGGTGGGAAACGGCAGGGAGCTAGCCCTAATACGTGAAAGCTTCTTTTCGGGTGTCAAAATTCTAACTACTGCCCACGGGGCAGGGGTTCAGGATATAAAATCAAGGGAGGTTACAAAGGCACTGCTGGATGGCTGTATTGGTAAAATCGCAATTATAGAGGGTGCGGCGGGCTCCCAAATCACATTTACAACCCCCAAAGAGGTGCTTTGCAGTGATTAAAATTGTTGGAATACTTTTGCTTATGGCGGTCTGCTCGGCATACGGATTTTATAGGGCGAATATGCTTTTCTGCCGTAAAAAAAGGCTTAAAGCGCTTTGCCTTTTTATTGAATCGGCCGAAAACAAAATCCGCCTTGGCAGCGAAATGCAGCAAATAGTTTTAACCGATGGTGCCGCCGCAGGAATTTACTTAGAAAACCTGAATTTTCTAATAAAAAAAGAAAACCTTACCCCCTCTGACATTGCCCTTGCCGAGGACTTTTTAGGCTCACTTGGTATGGGAGATATGGTAGGCGAGCTTAAAAGGTGCCAAACCTATAAGTCCCTTATTGAAAAAGAATATATAAATGCCGAACAGGAAGCAAAGCAAAAGGCCGCGCTCTACCAAAAGCTTGGGGTGTTTTTAGGGCTGCTTGTTGGAATTGTGATGATATAGGAGGCGGAAAATGGATATAGATTTAATTTTTAAGGTGGCCGCCATAGGAATTATTGTAGCGGTGCTCAATCAGGTGCTTGTGCGCTCTGGCAGGGAAGACCAGGCTATGCTTATGACACTCACAGGCCTTGTTGTGGTACTTTTAATGGTGGTTGGCGTTATAGCCGACCTCTTTTCCACCGTTAAATCGGTATTCGGGCTATGAGCCTTGTTCAAATTATAGGAATATGCATTATTGCCGCCGCAATTTCGGTGGTTTTAAAGGAACAAAAGGCCGAATATGCCTTAATGGTATCACTTATTGCATCGGCCGCAATACTGATTTTGCTTGTAATAAGCGTTGCGGATAAGTTGCTGGAAATCAGAAATGCCGTGTCAAGTTCTTCGGCATCATTTTTTTTAGTTGCCCTAAAAGCCCTTGGAATTTGTGTGCTTACAGGCTTTGTGGCCGATGCCTGCCGAGAGGCGGGGCAAGTTTCTCTGGCCAACAAGGCCGAGCTTGCAGGCCGTTGCGCTGTTTTTATACTATCCGTGCCAATGCTCATTTCACTTCTTAATATGGCCTTGGGATTTATAAAATGAAAAAAATAATATTCATATTAATCTTTATAATACTATTTTCCTTTGGCGCCGTGGCCGAAGATTTTTACAGCGAGCAATATCAAAACAGCGGTGCCGAGGATTTATACGATTTAATGCCCGAAACGGCTAAGGGCGTTATAGATAACCTTGAAATAGAAATTCAAAACCCCGACTGGGTAAATAAAATAACCGCAGATGGCATTTTTACGGAAATATTAGGTTTTGTTAAAACGGGGGCGGCAACACCCCTTAAATGCGGCGGCGCACTACTATCGGTTATTCTTTTAATAACGGCGGCCAACACCTTTGAAGGCTTTAAGCCCTTTAGCGATGTTGCCTCGTATATTTTTACCCTGTCGGCCGGCACAGGGGTGCTTATCCCAATGTTTTCACTAATAGAAAGCAGTGCCGAGGCAGTAAAGGGAATAAGCGTTTTAATGGATGGCTTTGTGCCTATATATGCAGGTATACTTTCCCTTGGTGGGCAGGTGGCAACGGCTACGGGAATGAGCTTTTTGCTGCTTGGTGCAGCAGGTATTGTGGGCAGTCTTTCGGCCTTTGTTATTGTGCCGTTAATGAGCTGTTACCTAGGGGTTGCCGCCGCAGGCAGCGTTATGCCAATGGGTACCACAAACCGCTTGAGAGACGGCATAAAAAATATAGCAATGTGGACACTGTCTTTAATTTTGACCCTGTTTTTAGGGCTTTTGTCCATTCAAACCACCATAAACAAGGCGGCCGATAACCTAACCCTTAAAACCGCAAAATTTATGATAGGCTCCTTTATCCCCGTTGCGGGCGGAGCGCT
>JAGBGJ010000051.1 GCA_017936045.1 Clostridia bacterium | reverse complement strand
TATTGGATAGACCTTTTTGAAAGAACAAGTCTTTTGGATAAAGAAAATCTAAAAAAGTTTAGGCATAATTGCGGTGCAATTCGCAGAATGCTTATAGCATCTATAAATACAGTCGAAAATAATAATTAAATCCGTTTCCTTTGGAAACGAATGAAATCCCTTAACGGGATGAAATCACTGCATGATGAAATCCGCCGCGGCGGATGAAACCGATTTGATTTCATTATTTATTACTAAAACCCTTTGTTTTAAAGGGTTTTTTATTTTTTGAAAAATTTTTTAAAAAAGGGGTTGACTTTAGCGCTTTAAAGTGCTATACTATGAAACATCCTACAAGCGAGGCGCAAAAACCCCGTTTGCAAATCTGATTTTTAGGAGTCTTTTTTATGAAAAAGTTATTAGCACTTGTAATCTCTATTGTACTTGTTGCCGGCTGCTTTGCAGGCTGCGGCGCTGCCGATGATGGCAAGTACACCATTGGTATTTGCCAGCTTGTTACTCACGATGCACTTGATGCCGCTACCAAAGGCTTTAAGGAAGCTGTTATTGCCGAGCTTGGCGAAGAAAATGTTGAGTTCATTGAAGTTAACGCTGCAAACAACCCCGACACCTGTACAACCGCTGTAAACGATTTCGTTTCCAAGAAGGTTGACCTCATTATGGCAAATGCAACACCTGCCCTGCAGGCCGCATACAACGCTACAACCGAAATCCCCATTCTTGGCACCTCGGTTACCGAATACGGCGTTGCCCTTGAAATTGATGACTTCACAGGCACAGTTGGTTCCAACGTTTCGGGCACATCCGACCTTGCTCCCTTAACCGAGCAGGCTCAAATGATTATTGACCTTGTTCCCACCGCTAAAACCGTTGGTATGCTTTACTGCAAGGCAGAGGCTAACTCCGCATATCAGGTTAAGGTTGTTAAGGATTACCTCGAGGGCAAGGGCCTTACCGTTAAGGACTTTGGCTTCAACGGTAGTGAAGATGTAGCTTCCGTTTCCGAGGCTGCCGCTTCTGCTTGCGATGCACTCTATATCCCCACCGATAACACAGCTGCTTCCTGCACCGAAACCATCAACGGCGCTGTTGCCCCCAAGAAGGTTCCCATTATTGCAGGCGAATCGGGCATTTGCTCGGGCTGTGGTATTGCCACACTTTCCATCAGCTATGCAGAGCTTGGAAAAACCACAGGTAAAATGGCAGTTAAAATCTTAAAGGGCGAAGAAAAGGTTGAAGAAATGGCCATTGAATATGACCAGAATCCCACCAAGAAATACAACAAAACCCTTTGTGATGAGCTTGGAATTACTATCCCCGAAGGATACGAAGAGCTTAAGTAAAACTTGATTTTAACCTCGATTTTATATACAATATGTGTGTCGTGGCAATAGTCGCGGCACACTATTGCATTTTTAGGAGTAAGCTATGGACTTTATGAATTGGCTCGCCGCAATGCCCGGTGCAGTTGCCCAAGGTATGATTTGGGGCATTATGGCTATCGGCGTGTATATTACATTTAAAATATTAGACCTTGCCGACCTTACGGTAGATGGCTCTATGGTTACGGGTATGGCCACCTGCGCTATGCTTATGGTTAACGGCTGGAATGTCTGGGCCGCAATGGGTGTTGCCTTCCTTGTGGGAATGGTCACCGGTGTGGTAACGGGTGTTTTCCACACGGTTATGGGTATCCCTGCAATTCTGGCAGGTATTTTAACCCAGTTAATACTTTGGTCGGTTAACCTTAAAATTATGGGCAAGGCCAACCAAGCGCTGCCCGCAAGAAACTTTGATGTGCTTGTAACCCAGCTGCGCAAATATGAATCCTTAGTATATTTGGCCCTTGCCTGCGTTATTATTGTTGCCGCCCTTTATTGGTTCTTCGGCACACGCTACGGTATGTCTATAAGAGCAACCGGCTGCAACGAAAAAATGTCTAGAGCACAGGGTATTAACACAAGCTTTAACAAGGTTGTAGGCCTTGCGCTTTCCAACGGTATTGTTGCCTTTTCTGGCGCACTGCTTGCCCAGTATTCGGGCAAGGCCGATATTTCTGATGGCCGCGGCGCAATTGTTATAGGTCTTGCCGCCGTTATTATCGGCGAGGTTATTGTTTCCCGTATGGGCCACAACTTTGTAATAAGACTTTCGGGCGTGCTGCTTGGCGGAATTGCCTACTATATTGTTTACCAGACGGTTATCTTCCTAGGCCTTGATACCGACCTTTTAAAGATGCTGTCAGCCCTGGTTGTTGCAATATTCCTTGCAATTCCTTACCTTAAAAAGACATATTTCAAAAGACCTGTAATAGAGCAGAAGGGGGAGGCATAAAATGTTAGAGCTTAAAAACATAACCAAAATATTCAACCCCGATACTGCAAATGAAAAGGTTGCCCTTGATAACCTGTCTTTAACCCTTGAGGATGGCGATTTTGTAACGGTTATTGGTGGTAACGGCGCAGGAAAATCCACAATGCTTAATGCCGTTGCAGGCACCTTCCCCGTAGATGCAGGCAGTATTATTATTGATGGCGAGGATATAACCAAGCTGCCCGAATACAAAAGGGCAAAGTTCATTGGTCGCGTATTCCAAGACCCAATGACAGGCACCGCCGCCGATATGTGGATAGAGGAAAATATGGCCCTTGCAATGCGCAGGGGAAAATCCCGCGGATTTTCTTGGGCAATTAACGATAAGGACAGAAGAATTTATCGCCAGATGCTTTCCCGCCTTGACCTCGGCCTTGAAGACCGCCTTTTCCACAAGGTTGGCCTGCTGTCGGGCGGTCAGCGACAGGCAATAACCCTGCTTATGGCCTCTATGAACCACCCAAAGCTACTGCTTCTTGATGAGCACACCGCCGCGCTTGACCCGAAAACTGCCGCCAAGGTGCTTACCATTACCAAAGAAATAGTTGAGGAAGAAAAACTTACAACTATTATGATTACCCACAATATGAAGGATGCCATTGCCTACGGTAACCGCCTTATTATGATGAACGCGGGCAAAATTATCCTTGATATTAAGGGCGAAGAGAAGGCTAAGCTTACGGTTGAAGATTTGCTTAATGCCTTTGCTAAAGCCGGCTCCGATGGTGCCGCAAACGACAGAATGTTGTTAAACTAAGCGGATTATACGAAAACCGCGAAAAATTTTATTTGAATTTTGTAATTATTAACAGTATTCTTTTTCACTTTACTGTGCTAAAATAATAAACATAAAATTTTTATAAATTTTTATAAAAAAAGGAGATTTTTACTATGAAAACAATGTTCAAAAAAGCATTTGCCGTAGTACTCGCAGCTGCAATGCTCTTAACACTTGCTGCTTGTGGCGGCGGAAATACCGCTAACAACACCGAGTATGTTATTGGTGTGTCCGGTCCTCTTACCGGCCCTGCTGCTGTATACGGTGTAGCAGTTCAAAACTCTGCTCAAATGGCTATTGAAGAAATCAATGCTGCAGGCGGACTCGATGGCATTAAGTTCAAGCTTGAAGCTATGGACGACAAGCACGATGCAACCAAGGTTGCCGCTAACTTTGCCGCTCTTATGGAAAAGGGTATGCAGGTATCTTTAGGTACCGTTACCACCGCTCCCGGCCTTGAGTTCACAAAGCTTTCTAACGATGATAAGGTATTCTTCCTTACACCTTCCGCTTCGGGCGATAAGATTCCCGAGTTCGACAACGGCTTCCAGATGTGCTTCGCAGATGGTAACCAGGGTGCTGTTGCTGCTAAGTTCGTAAACGGCCTTGGCCTTGACAAGATTGGTATTTTCTACAAGTCCGATGACCCGTATTCAAAGGGTATCTTCGACCAGTTCAAGGCTAACCTTGATAAGGGTATTGCAACTGTTGAAACCGTATTCACTGCTGCAAACGAGACCGACTTCTCTGCTCAGATTACCGAGCTTAAGGATTGCGACTTCATCTTTATGCCCATCTACTATCAGCCTGCATCTGTATTTATGACCCAGGCTAAGGGCGTTCTTAAGAACAACGCTACCTACTATGGCTGCGATGGCTTCGATGGTCTTGCAGGTCAGATTGACCTTACCACCATTCCTCAGGAAGTTTCTATGCTTTCTCACTTCGATGCAACCTCTGATGCTCAGGCTACCGTTGACTTCGTTAAGAAGTACACCGAAAAGTACAGCGCAGAGACCCTTAACCAGTTCGGCGCTTCTGCTTACGACTGTGTATATGCAATCTTTAACGCTATGAAGGAAATGAAGGCTGCTGGCAAGGATATCCCTGTAACCATCTCTGCTGAAGAGCTTTACACCCTTATGAAGGACCACTTCACAGGCGATTTCTCTTACTCGGGCGTTACCGGTAACGACATCACTTGGGAAGACAACGGCTATGTAAACAAGGCTGCTGTTAAGTTCACACTTAAGGAAGCTGACAAATAATAGCTGAATTTTCAGAAAATTACTATAATTACCAGTTTGCCGGTGTGGTTTTCCGCTCCGGCAAATTGTCATAAATAATAGATAGGAAAAATCTATGGAAATTATTGAAACTTTAATCAACGGGTTAAGCCTTGGCGGTACATACGCTATGATAGCTTTAGGCTATACAATGGTTTACGGTATTGCAAAAATGCTTAACTTTGCCCACGGTGATATTATTATGGTGGGCGGCTACACACTGTTTGTTACTTTGTCTACCATGGGTATGCCAATTTTAGGCCTTGCCCTTGCTGTAGTTGTGTGTGTAGTGCTTGGCGTTACGGTTGAAAAGGTTGCGTACAAGCCGCTCCGCGGAGCCTCCCCCTTGGCGGTTCTTATTACGGCTATCGGCGTAAGCTACCTGCTTCAGTCATTAGCGCAAATTATATTCTCATCTGCCCCCCGTATGGTTTACGTTGGCGGACAAGATGGCCTTGGTTTTGTTACCATTGGCAGCCTTAAAATTCAAAAGCACATTCTTATTACCCTTGTTTGCTCGGTTGTAATAATGGTGGTATTAAGCCTTTTTGTTAAGTACACCAAAATCGGCCGCGCAATGATTGCCGTTTCCGAAGATAAGGGTGCGGCTCAGCTTATGGGTATTAATGTTAATATGATTATTACCATTACCTTTGCAATTGGTTCGGCACTTGCCGCCTTTGCAGGCTTCTTTATGCTTATGAAATCCCCCAGCCTTACAAATACCCTTGGCGCAATGCCCGGTATCAAGGCCTTTACTGCTGCGGTTATCGGCGGTATCGGCTCTCTGCCCGGTGCAATGCTCGGCGGACTTTTCATTGGCCTTATTGAAACCATAGCACAGGTTGTTCCCGGTATGGGCGCATACACCGTTGCTATTGAGTTCTTGGTACTTATAATCGTGCTTCTTGTACGCCCCACCGGCATCTTAGGTAAGAAGAGGAGGGAGAAGGTATAATGGCAGCAAAAAAACATATTAAGTGGAGCCATTACATCAACTATGCTGTAATTTCGCTTGCCACAATTATACTTGGCGTTCTCTCTATTGTGGGCGCGCTTCCTGCATCTTATCAAATTATTTTTGAAAACATTGCAATTGCAATTACCCTTGCCGTATCCCTTTCAATGGTGGTAGGCTTTTTGGGAGAGCTTTCCTTAGGCCACGCAGGCTTTATGTGCGTTGGCGCATACCTTGGAGGTAAAACAGTTTATCTGCTGGCCCCCGTTATAGGCGAAATCCCTGCGCTGCTTTGCGGCTTTGTTGTGGGCGGTGCCCTTGCCGCTGTTTGCGGTATTGTTATCGGCCTGCCTGCCCTCAGACTCCGCGGCGACTACCTTGCAATTGTTACCCTTGCTTTCGGCGAAATCGTTTGGTCAATATTTATGAACACAAGCGAAGAAACCTTCGGCGGCGCACTTGGTATGCCCACCGTTAGAATTGACAGAGATTATCTTTTTGTTATAGCCCTCGTGGTAGTTCTCCTCTGCCTTGCGGTTACACAAAATTTAATCCGTTCAAAGCACGGTCGCGCAATTACCTCTATCCGCGATAACGAAATTGCTGCCAGAGCAACAGGTATTAACGTTACAAAATACAAGCTTGCAGTTTTTGCCATTTCGGCATTCTTTGCAGGTGTTGCAGGCGTTCTTATGGCATCCTCGAACTATACCGTTCAAAGCCAGAAGTTCAACTACAACTATTCAATAGAAATTCTTGTTATGGTAGTGCTTGGCGGTATGGGCAGCATTAACGGTTCTATTATTGCCGCCGCCCTTATTACCTTCCTTGACATTAAGCTTCAAACCGTACTTACCGGTGAGCTGGCCGTTTTACAGGACCTTGTTTATGCGGCAATTCTTATTGTAATTGTTATCTATAACAACGCCCCCGGCCTTAAGACCTTCCGCGAAAAGTATAATGTTAAAAGCCTGCTTGGAAAACTCCATAATAAGAAGCACGACCCTGCCAATGCGCGTGATGATGAGGCTAAGTGGGACCGCGTTCCCACCAAGATTCAAATGGATGAGGTTTTATCGGTTGATGTTCAGGTAAAATCTCCCTACGACCCCGATAAAGCCGGAAAGGGGGATAACTAATGAGTAAAGTAGTTTTAAAAACCGAAAATTTAGGTATTTCCTTTGGCGGACTTAAGGCCGTTCAGAATCTTGACCTTGAAATTAAAGAAAAACAGCTTTATGGTCTTGTTGGCCCCAACGGCGCAGGTAAAACCACCGTTTTCAATATGATTACGGGTGTTTACAAGCCCACAACGGGAAAGTTCTTCCTTGATGGAGAAGATTTAACCGGCAAAAGCCAAGAGGTTATAAACCACAAGGGAATAGCGCGTACCTTCCAGAATATCCGCCTGTTTAATAATATGACGGTTATTCGCAACGTGCTTGTTGGTCTTCATAATCAGCCCGAGTTTAAGTGCTCTATGGTGGAAAGCATATTCCGCCTGCCCCGCCACTTTAAAACAGAAAAGGCCATGCGAGAGCGCGCTAAGGAAATTCTTAGAATAGTAGGCCTTGAAGAGGAAAGAAACAATCTTTCCTGCAACCTGCCCTACGGTAAGCAAAGAAAGCTGGAAATTGCGCGTGCGCTTGCCACCAATCCGAAGCTCCTTTGCCTTGATGAGCCTGCCGCAGGTATGAACCCCAACGAAACGGCCGACCTTATGAGCATTGTTAGAAGAATTCGTGATGAATATAACGTTACAATTCTTCTTATCGAGCACGATATGAAATTCGTTTCCGGCCTTTGCGATGAAATTACCGTACTTAACTTTGGTACCGTTCTCGCCCAAGGCTCGCCCGAGGTTGCACTTAACGACCCCGAGGTTATTAAAGCATATATAGGAGGATAACGCTGTGGCTTTACTTGAAGTTAAAGATTTAGAAGTTTACTATGGCGTTATCAACGCCCTTAAAGGAATAAGCTTCGAGGTTAACGAGGGCGAAATCGTTACCCTTATCGGCGCAAACGGTGCAGGCAAAACCACCACAATGCAGTCGGTTATCGGACTTATTCCCGCCCGTCATGGCTCGGTTATCTATGACGGACACGATATCACAAAAATGCCCTGCCACAAGATAGTTCACCTTGGTATGTCCCAGGTGCCCGAGGGCAGAAGAATTTTCCAGGAGCTCACCGTTTACGAAAACCTTATGATGGGCGCCTACAGTCAGGGTAAAAAGACAAACTTTAAAGAGGATATCGAAAAAATTTACGACCGATTCCCCCGCCTTAAGGAAAGAAGAAACCAAATTGCAGGAACCCTTTCGGGCGGCGAACAGCAAATGCTTGCAATGGGCCGCGCACTTATGTCCCACCCAAAGCTCTTAATGCTGGATGAACCCTCAATGGGTCTTTCGCCCCTGCTTGTTGACCAGGTTTTCGAGATTATTAAGGATATAAACAAGGATGGCACAACCATTCTTTTGGTTGAACAAAATGCAGGCAAATCACTTGCAATAAGTGACAGAGCCTATGTTTTGGAAACCGGCTCAATAGTGCTTTCAGGCACCGGCAAAGAGCTTGCCGCAAGCGAAATGGTTAAAAAAGCCTATCTTGGAGGATAACAAAAAAACGACCCCACAGGGGTCGTTTTTTAAGTTATAAGTAAAAGTGAAGAGAGAAAAGGAAAGGTGCGGCTTTCACGCCGCACCTTTATTTATTTTTGAACTTTATAAAGCCTTAGGGTGTGTGTTGAAACCGAGTAGCGGCCAATGTAATAGGCTTGGTCGGCAAGTTTACTATTAATATCCTGCAAATATGCGTTGCTGTTTGCGGCAAATTGCTGCTTAAAGGCCTGATTTACAAACCTAACCTCTAAGACCTCATCGGGGGAGGAGGTAATATAAGAAATCAGCGCATCTGCATTTTCGGCCGAGTAGGTAAAGCCGCGCTTTACAAAATAATTATACTCGGTAGCGGTGCAGGAGGGCCTTGAAATATTAAAGGAAACACCCGACAGCTTATCGGGGGCAATTTCCGAAAAGTCCTTAGAAAATGTGTGGTCTAAAGCCATATCTGCATCGGTAAGGTTGAAATATTCATAGGATACAAAGCCGCCGGTGGTATCGTTCCAGGTGGCATCCAGATTATACCAGTTAGAGCCGAGCTGAACCAGGTTCCACATATGGCCCTCGCCGTTTGCAACGCCCGTAACGGTGGTGCAGGGGATTCCGGTTTGTAAAAGCAAAAGCTGCATTGCGCGGGAATAACCCTCACAAAGGGCGCGGCCACCAACCAGCGCGCCGTAGGCCGAATATATCATTGGGTCGTTAGGGTCGGTGGTGTATGTAACCTTTTCGCAAAGCAGCCGCATTAGCTGAGCCTCTTTTTCAAAGGGGTCGGTTGCGGTTGCCTTTGATAAAATAGAGGCGACAGCAGCTTCAAGCTCGGCTTCCATAGTGGCCCTTTCGGAACGGGAAACAAGGTAGCTTGAGGAGGATTCGCCCGAAACCGAGAACATCATAAGGGCGGCAGGGTTTCCGCTGTTATCCTTACCCTTGGTGGTTACATAGTGGTTAGAAAGCCAGAAAATTTCGGGGTGGTCATCTACCAGCGCGTGGCGGACAATGGCAATATCGGCCAGATAATTGTCGGTAAGGGGGCCAAGCACTATCCAAGAGGAATGCATATTCATAACCGCCGAATGCATTGCATTATAATACTGCTTTTGGGTTTCGGTAAGTTTTGGGTAGCAGTAATGCTTTGTGTGGTCAAGCGGCTTTACGGTGGGGTTAGGGTTAACGGGGTTAGAGGGATTTGTGGGTGTAGATGGGGTAGAGCTGCTGCCCGAGGATGAAGCTTCTTCGCTTGAAGATTCGTTACCCGAAGACTCTAGAGAGGAGTTCTCTTCCGAGGAGTTTTCCGAGCTTGTGGGGGCGGAAGATTCAAGAGAGGAAGCGGTCTCATCGCCCGATGAACTGCTTATATCGGATGAGGTGGGCAAGGTTGAGGCCGCGGGGGTGAAAGGCGGTGCCTTTTTGCAGGAAACAGCCGAAATAGCAAACAATAGCGCCAGCAAAACTGCGCAAAGCTTTTTCAAAAAATCCCCTCCTTATATAAATTAACCGAAAATATAGTTACAAAACAGCTCTTTAATATGCGGTATCCAGTCGTAACACACTGAATAACTTAAAGAGGTGTTTGTTTCTTCAATTATAAACATAAAATCCTCAGAAGACAACCCCTCTAAAGCAATTTTGTCAAAAAAAGAAATACAAAGTTGTAACCTTTGTTCGGCATTTAGTTTGTTTTTACAAAAGTCGGCCAGAGAGGAAGAAAAATAAAGGGAATTTTCCCCGCTTTTATCCGCCATTTCAATGCCGCCGAGCCTATCGCACAGCAGCGGCAAAAAAGAGGAATCCATATAAAGTGTGTAGTCCTTATAATAAGGCAGGGCGGCGGCCTGCTCCTCGGCATTATCCGAAAACAGGTGGCACTGGGCGCGAATAGAGGAAAAATCAAGGTACAAAAAGGCGCCCGAGCCATCCTCGGCCAAAAAAAGCAGCCCCTTGTTTGAGGGAACATCATCGTAACTTATACCAATAATATTTTCCCCTGCCTCGGTTTCGGGGGAGGCAAGCTCGGCAGGCAGCAACAATATGCCAACAAGGGTTAGCGCCCCCGCCAAAACCGTAAAAGATAAAAGCACCGCCATAAGCGCACGGGTATGTTTTTTCATAAAATCACCTTCAATTATATTATGACAAAAAATCCTTGAAGGCATACAAAATAAGTGATATAATAAACAAAATTTCTGCCCGTGGCGCAGCTAGCGGTTGGCAAGGTGCAAACGGTGCGGTTAACAACTTTTAATCATACAAACAGAGAAATTTTTGCTCCTTTGAAGGCGAAGAGCGTAGAAATACGTGGTATTTCAAGCGAGGAGACAATAAAGGGCGGGAATTTATCGTTTGTAGGGCGTGGCGGGTGCGACTTGACAACCGCATAACGCAGCAGATTCTGATTCTGAAGAACGGGCGCGTTCTTTAAGATGTTAAACTAGTATAAATTTCTGCCCGTGGCGCAGCTGGATAACGCAGCAGATTCCGATTCTGAAGAACGGGGGTTCAAATCCCTTCGGGCAGGCCAAAACGAAAATCCTGTCGATTATTGTCGGCGGGATTTTCGTTTTGTATTATTCACTATTCACTATTCACTATTCATTTTTCATTATTCATCATTCATTAAAACGGATTTTCGTAATGAATAATGAATAATTTCGGTGTCGGCTCTGCCCACGAAACATAAAAAATATGTAGGAGTTTAATCCTATACAATGAAATTTGGTTGTGGGTTCGGAATTGTCTATCCCTGCCAAACAAATAAGGACTTGCCCAAGCAAGTCCTTATTTGTTTTATCCATTGAAAAAGCAAGGGTATATTATCTCGCCTTTGGCGAGGATATCATCAACGATAGCGTTGCTATCGTTGCATCTCATCACACCTTTAGGTGTGCATCAAAAATGCTTTCGCAATAATGATATACACGGCTTTGCTGTGATTTAATATATAGTGGTTTGAACTTATAGTTAATAACTAAACAACATGGAATAAATAATTTTAATTGCTATAATATAAAACCCGACTAGCACAAGCCAGTCGGGTTTATAGATATTTTTTGATATCATTAAGTTCTTGCTTTATGGTATCTATTTTTTTGCATATATCTTCCTTGCTTACAGTAGTATGAAGCGAATCGATTCTTCCTACAAGATAATCGATGCTCACATCAAAAAAATCAGCGAGTCGAATAAGGGAATAACTATCAGGATTGGTTTTACCTGTCTCGTAATTTGACAGAGTTTTTTGGTCAATACAAGTGGCAGTTGCAACATCAATTTGCCTTAAACCCGCCTTTTCACGCAGTTCCTTGATACGATTCATTTCAACAATTCCTTTACATTAAGACTGTTTTTTTGATTATACAATAAAAACACAAAAAAATCTTGACTTACTAAAAAAATGGAGTTATAATACTAATATATTAGTATGGATGCAGAATTAAATTACTTTCATTTTTATTTTGCGATTATGAAAACCAAATATAAAGGAGAAAAATTATGTTTTGTAACAATTGCGGAAAAGAAATTAATGAGGGAACAAAATTTTGTAACAATTGCGGCGCTTCACAGGAAGCATCAGCACCACAGCCTACAATGGCTAATAATACCGAACCAACTACTGCACCGAAAAAGAACAATATCTTAAAAATGATTATTATTGCGGTTGTTGTAGTTGTTTGCTTTGTTATTGGTTCATTTGTTATTGCTCCGTCTCTTTCAAAGGATAATGATGAGAGTAAACCGACCAATAATGTATCACAGTCACAAAATGATGATGCAAATAATGAGACCGAAAGCAATGACAAAAAGGAAAATACAGATAATTCTGATAAGAAAAATCTTAAAGCAATCGACGGCGGTTATAACACAGGAAAAATGTTTTTAAGCGATTTAGGTGAATACGGAAAGGTATCATTGAGCGTTGGTTATAATCCTGAGAATGGTGTAATTAGGCAAGTAACTGCTGCCTTTACTATTACCGTAAGGCATAGTGAATATGCAGCAATGAAACAAGATTTTGAAAGATGGGAAAGTGAATATGCCGATTCTGATGATAAGAATATTGAAATTTCTTGTGTGGAATTAAGCGAAAGCATTTCTTGCATGGTCTCTTTACAGAAACTTTACGAATCTGATCGTGCAGAACGTGTTGCCTTAGCAGAAGAAATATTGGACTTTGTTGCTGATGAAGAGGATACGGCATTTTATATTGACGACATAACTACATTGTTGGTTGATACATACGGCTTTGAAGTTCAAGATTAAGGTGGAATATAAATGTTTTGTAAAAATTGTGGAAAAGAAATTCCTGACGGAACTAAATTTTGCAGTAGCTGTGGCACAGCTATAGAACCAGCAACGAAAACAGAAGAATTCAAATCAACTGTGCAAAAGACAAAATCAAAAGGCAAAAAAATCGGCGGTATAGTAATGACCACGCTTGGCGGACTTTCTGTTATAGGAAGTTTTGTTAACGACTATTACTGGAACATTACACACAACGGCGTTAATATGAGTGATTTGGTAACTATAGGAATTCAGATTGCTTTAATTGCAGTAGGTGTGTATCTTATTTATAAATCAAAAAAATAAACT
>JAGBGJ010000050.1 GCA_017936045.1 Clostridia bacterium | reverse complement strand
CTGTTCGGGGGTTTCAATGATAAAGGGGTCTTCCTCGGTGCCTGTACCGCCTGCAAAGTTATCTGCTGCGGTGCCATCCCACACATAGTCGGGAAGAGTAGGTGCCGGTGGGGGTGGCGGTACAACAGCCGCTTCCCTAACATTAATAATAGGATAGCCGTTTTCTACCGTTTGGAAGATGGTGTCGAAATCGAGGCCTGCCAAATTGGTCTTAGCGGCTTCGCCCTTCATTTGTTCGGCTGAAAGCTGAGTAACTGCTCTGTCGTACCAGTTATCATTTGTTTTTACGGTAGAGTAAACATTAGTAACTTCTTCGGGTGTGCGGGAAGTAGTTACAGGAACATTAGCTGCTGTAAAGCAGTTGCTAATGGTGTGCTTTCCGCTACCCCAGTGGGTACCAAAGAATGCGCTGACATGGCTTTTTCCTAAATAGGTACCTAACACTACAGAGTTAGTAATTGTAATTGCCTGATTGCTTCGACCAACGATACCCGAAACACCCATAATGTTGGGTGCGTTAAGATAACAGGATTCATCGATATAAATTAAATCGAAGGTTGCAGGTGCAGAGGCCTGAGCACAGATAATTCCCATACCCTGAGCGCTGTCATTGCTTGCTGTGTAGGTATTGTTGATGTAAGCGTTTGTGATTTTTACATTTTTAATAAGAGAGTCTCCAACATAGGCAAAGAGACCAAGCCTCTTTTGGCTGCCACTGAAGTAAAGACCATCAATAGTGTGTCCATCGCCATCGAAGGTGCCAACGAAACGAACATCTGCCCAAACCCAATTACGGGCAGCATCTTTCCAATTTGCCTTTGTGGTGTCGTGGATTTTAATATCGTTAGCAAGCTTAAAGTGTAAACCATCGGTAAGGTTGGTGGATACTACATAAGCCAGCTGTTCGGGTGTTTTAATAAGGTAGGGGGATGCTTCGCTTCCCTCACCCTCAAGGTTGGAATCCTTAGTACCATCCCAAAGGGGTTCGGGCGGAAGCTCAACAGCTTCCCTGACATTGATAATCGGATAATCGTTTTCTACTGTTTGGAATATGGTGTCGAAATCGAGGTCTGCCATATTGGTTTTAGCGGCATCGCCCTTCATTTGGTCTGCGGTGAGTTGTGTTACAATAGCATCAACCGTTCCCTGCTTCTTAACCACATAAACAGCGCTTGAAGCAGTTGCAAGGTTGCGGTCTGTAACGCCCTGAACATAGAGGTCTGCGGTGGTGTAGCTTGACTTAAGGTCGAGTCGGGCGCCGCTGGAAATAGTTCCTGCAAATGCGCCGACATTAGAGCCGCCAACAACCGTACCGTTCATAGCGATGTTAGACATAAATACATTGTATCCGCTTTGTCCTAAAACACCGCCGACACCTCTGGTTGTTGCGTTGATTTCACAGGTATCATCGATATAAATGCCTTCGAAATAAGCTACACGGGATGCCTGACCGGCCGCAAAGCCTGCGCCATCTGCCCCTGTGCTTTCGATATAAGCATTTGTCATTTTGAAGTTTTTAAGAGTTGTCTTATATACTCCGTTGTTGTCTGCGCCTACATAAGAGAAGAGACCCATTACTCTTTGTGAGCCCTTATAGTAAAGGCCATCAATCGTGTGTCCATCACCATCGAAGGTACCAACGAAACGGAAGTCTGCCCAAACCCAGTTGCGGGCGGTGTCTTTCCAGTTTGCCTTAGAGGTATCGTTAATTTTAATATCGTTAGCAAGCTTGAAATAGTTGCCCGTAAAGGCTCCGCCGTTGTTTCCTGTAACAATAGCGGCAAGCTGTGCGGGTGTTTTAATAAGGTAGGGGGATGTTTCGCTTCCATCTCCCTCGAGGTTATAATCCTTGGTGCCATCCCAAGCGGGGGTGGTGCCGATACGAAGCACGGGGAAGTTGCCCTCTACAGTTTGCCAAACGGTATCAAAGTTAAGGCCGGGCATATTGGTTCTAGCCGCATCGCCCTTCATTTGGTCGGCCGTGAGTACGGTAAACTGCTTTTCTACATTGCTTGTAGCAAGGAAGGTTCTGCTCTCGTCGGCTGCCCTGCGAATATAGTAAACATCGGTATATGTAACATATCCGCCCATATTGCTTTCAAAGTGGGATGAGTTGGTGGCATTGGTAAGGGGGTGTGCAGAATCATCTACAAAGCACTTGGAAACGGTGTGGTTTCCTGTTTTGCCGATGTAGCCTAAAATACCTGCCTCTATTCCCGGATAGCCCGAGCTGCCGCCGATGAGGGCTGCATTGGTAAGCGAGCAGTTATTAATTGTGATTGTACCAACATAGCTGTTGTGTCCGCCGCCCATAATACCGCCAATACGAACCGAGCCCGTGCAGGCAATATCAACGTTGTCTACCATGCAGTTTTCAACTGTAATACTATAAAGGCTGCCGTACTTAAGACCCACAATACCGCCTGCGGCATATTTACCGCCGATAGCGGAGTTTTTAAGAATTACATTCTTAACAGTTCCGCCTATAACGGTGGGGATAAGTCCTGCGGTGGAGTTGTTGGCTGTGGCCTCATAATAAAGACCGTAAACGGTGTGGCCATCGCCATCGAACTGACCGTAAAAGCCCTTGTTCTGAAGACCTGTTTGCCAGCCCTTAAAGCCTTGAGCGTTAAGGTCGTTAGACTTTGCGCTTTTAAGGTCGGCTGTTTGAACATTGTTTATATAAATGTCTTTCGTTAGCTTATAATACTTGAAATTATCTGTTGTAACCGAGGCTGCAACACAGTTTTCATCCAGCATATAACGAAGCTGTGCGGCATTCTCAATTAGGAATGGGTCGGTTTCGGTTCCCGTGCCCCCTGCAAAGGAGGTGGCAACAGTGCCATCCCAATAGGTGGCTGCATTATTTTCGCCTGCGGCTGAAATAATGCCCACGGCCGATGCCGAGAACACTATTACTGCTGAAACCAACAGGGATAACGCTTTTGTGAAAACCGATTTTAGTTGAAATCTTTTAAAGTTATCCATCTTTTATTCCTTTCACGAATTTTTTGTAAGATGAACCAGATTATTTAAGCTTTTCGTTAAGCTTGGCAATGTCGGAATTGATTTCGCCCTGATATTTATCAATTTCGGGAATAACCTGAGTTGGGTCAGCGTGTGCAGGGGTCTGAATGTAATCGCCAACTGCCGATTCCTTACCTGTAACACCAGTTACGCCCGAACCATAGCAGAAATAGAAGTTTTTGTTAGAGGTTGAGGTTGAGGTGAGCTTGAAGAAGAAGTTTTCAGCTTCCTTAGAGATGAAAGCAGAAGAGGTGTCGTAATTGTTAACATCGAGATAGTAGCGGAGGAAGATACCTGCTGCAACGGGGTTTTGTGCTCCCTTGCAAAGGCCCCAGCCACGAACAAAGGAGGTTGCCTGAACCTCGTTACCCTTCCAGGAGGGGAGATATGTAAAGCCAATGTCCGAAGGCTTCATTGTGCGGAGATAACCTGTCTTTTTAAGGCCGAAGGAGTGAAGAACTGCAATACCAACCTTGCCCGAGGGGAATTCATTAAGAGCATTATAGATAGAGGTTGTGCTGAGCCAGCCTTCCTTCATACCTGTAGAAGCCCAACGCATAATATCCTGAGTTAATGTGTCTTTTGTTCCGTTTTGGAACTTGCCATCCTTATAGCTGATAACCGATGCGCCTGCAGAATGGATTAAGCCTTCAAGATGAACAGCGCCGCCGATATATTCGGGGCCAAGTGCTGCAACCTGCTTCATAATGGTTGCCATATTTTCAAAATCCCACTTGCCTGCTTCGTAAAGCTCTTCGGGAGTTTTAATGCCGTTATCCTGTAAAAGCTTCTTGTTGTAGAAAACCATATCTTCATCCTTCCAGATGTTACCAACGGTATCTACACGGTAGGTTTTGCCGCCTACTGTTGCAAGGTATATAAGGGATTTATCCCAAACCGACTCTTCAAGGTTTAGCTTTGCAGCATCAATAGGCTGGAGAGCATCTAAGCAGTAGGGGAAGGTATAGGTTGAAAAGTATACATCGGGAGAATTGCTGGAAGCAATACGGCCAAGTACCTTGTTGGTGTATTCGCTTTCGGTCATAAGGTCTACATTAACCTTAATGCCGTATTTCTTTTCGAAGTCGCTGACAACAGGGCCATCCTCGTACTGGGCGGGGTTACGCCATGTAGCATAGGTGATTTCGGTGCCCTCGTAATCTTTGGGGTTTATGTTGTCGTTAATGGTATTGTCGCCCTGTGTTGGGGGCTTTTTAGAGGGTCCGTCGGAGTTGCCGCCGCAGCCTGCAACGGTAGCCACCATTAAAAGTGCCAAAGCTATTGCTGCCATTCTTACAAATAAGTTTTTCATATCTTTTTCTCCTTTAGTTTATTCGGCGAGCCAAATTCCGCCGGTTTCGGGTTTTTGGTAAACTCTGATGTAATCCACAAAGAATTCCGCAGGAAGTGTTGAAAAGTCGGCCGGAATGTTCTTGGGAAGAAGGTGATTATTTATGCGGATGAAGGCCGGGTTAAGGAAGTCGGTCATATCGTTAAAGCCATCAAGCTGAACGCTCTCTTCCCAGTTGTAACGGTAGTATTCTTCATCGTTTATGTAGATAACAAGCTCGGTTGGTGTCCAATCGAAGGCTATCTTTTGATAGATATAAGAATTTTTCGGGTCAAGGCTTAAATCGCTCTTAATAGGTGTTTCAACCGCACCAAGTGAGGAGTGCTTATCCTTAACGCCCGTAACACCATCTGTATTGGCATCATCGTAAAACCATTTGTGCAGGTTGGGGGCCAGCGAGGTGTATTCCACAATATCGAACTCGGCCGAGAAGTTGGCAGGTTTAATGTCGCCACGGGGGAAGAGGTTGCTTACCGGTGCATCTTCACGGCAAGCGCCCGACATCCAGAGTGAGGGCCACGCGCCTGCGCTAAGTGGGATGCGCGCTCTCATTTCCACATAGCCGTATTGGAAATTCATATGCTTCTTGCCTTCAATAGTGTAGGGGGCAATAGCCTGAATTTGGTTGTTATCGGGGTCCAGCCAGCGGCAGGCGGTAAGCTTTAGCAGTCCGTCTTCAACCTTCATAGCTGCCTCTTCACGGGAAAGTTTGAAAGAGCTTTCGGCGCTGATGCTGGTTGTGAGCTCCCATTTGTTTTCATCTAAAGCGTTTCCATCGAACTCATCTCCCCAAACGTAGTTGTATGTACCATCGGGTCTTTCAACCGTGGGAGAAAATTCATATTTACCTGAAAGGGTATTTATTTTTCCCTTTTCAAAGGGCTTGGATATAAACCAGGAAACGGCCTTAACAGCTCCGTTAAAGTTTCCGCTTTCGAAAAACAGCTTTTCGCCGTTTACCGATACAGCATATTCGTTAGCGGCAAGCTGAGATTTTGCACGGGCTGTATCTCCAACAAGGATTTCCTTTGCGGTTTCTGCCGCATCATCTGCCGCAAGAGTAACAGTTACCCCATTATCGGCAAAATAGCTAACCAGTTTTGCGGCCGCCCAGCGAAGTTGCTCGTTATCCTGGGGATAAACCACCGTGTAACCATCTAAAGAGGCAAAATCCTTAGCGGCAACCTCACATTCAGCTTTTTCCTGCCCCGCTTCTGCCTTTTCGGCTAGGTCGCGTTCAGAGGTGTAGTTTTCATTTCCTGCACAGCCTGCGGCAACCAAACAAAGCGCTAAAACCAGTATTAAGCTGACAATTTTCTTGAATGTGCTCATATCATCTTTCCTTTCGATTGAATTTTGTGCCCGAAAAAACGCTAAAGTCATTAATTTTTTTATCTATATCTTGTGTTTTTTGTCCGAAAATGTCTAAAATAAGTACATTATAGGCAAAATACACAAAAGTATAGATTTTTCTTCATAATAATTATATATTTTTTACCCATTATTTTAAATGCAAAATACAATTCGAAAAGTTCGAAAAACAATTCGATTTAGCCCATGTGTTAGGGTAAAATCGTTGTTTTAGGTTTTGTTTCCAATTACACAGGGCATTTTTTCCAGTTTTGGTTTTTTGCAATATATTTTACGCTCGGTTTTTAGTTTTCTTTTTTTCTTGTGCATTATATATAAACAAATGCTGTTTTTTTCGTTTTGTCCCTTTTCCCCAAAATTCGCCAAACATCTTGCAAGTTGCATATTTGTTTGTTATAATATATTTGCCATTTAATTTTTTAAAAAAGGAGAGATACAAATGGACAAGTTTTTCAAAATTTCTGAACGCGGCTCTAATGTCAAAACAGAAATCATCGCGGGTCTTACAACCTTCTTCGCAATGGCTTACATTATTATTGTAAACCCCAATCAAATCGTTGGTTTCAGCTTTGATGTGCCCGGCGTTCCCGCCATTTGGAATGCAGTTTACATTGCTACCATTTTGGCATCCGTTATCGGTACCCTGCTTTTCGCTTTCTATGCAAAGCTTCCCTTTGCACAGTCTTGCGGTATGGGACTTAACTCTTACTTCTTTGTTTCCTTCGTATTACCTCAGGTAATCGCAGGCAACGATGTTGTTAAGGGTTATCAGGCCGGTCTTGTAATTATTCTTATTTCCGGTCTTATCTTCTTAATTCTTTCTGTAACCGGCGCTCGCTCTTACATTGCTAAGGCAATGCCCGACTGCATTAAGAAGTCTATCCCCGCAGGTATCGGTCTTTTCATCGCATTTATCGGTTTCCAGAATGTTGGCATTATCCAAACCAACCAGTACACTCTGGTTCAGTTCGTTAAGATTAACGGCGTTGCTTGGGCTGACCTTGCTGCCCCCATCATTGCTCTTGTTGGCTTCATCATTATTGCCATCTTAAGCAAGCTTAACGTTAAGGGCTCTGTACTTATCGGCATCCTTGCTACCTCTGTTATTTACTACCTTGCTACCTGGCAGCTTCCCAGCCTTGAAATGGGCGAAATCCTTACTCCTTTCAAGGACTTCGCAAATATCGGTATCACCGCTATTTTCCAGGCTGATTCTTGGAAGAATGCCTTTGCTCCCGAATTTGTTGGCGGTATCTTCTCGGCAATTATGCTTATCGTAACCTTCTGCCTCGTTGATATGTTCGACACCATCGGAACCCTTTACGGCGCAGCTAGTGAGGCTGATATGCTTGACGAAAACGGCGACCCCATCGATGTTGACAAGGCTATGACCTGCGACTCAATCGCTACCGTTTCCGGTTCCGTTCTTGGTACCTCTACTGTTACCACCTTCGTAGAAAGCGCTGCCGGTGTTGCTGCCGGTGGTAAGTCCGGTTTAACCAGCTTAGTAACCGCAATTTGCTTTGCAGTTTGCTTGTTCTTAGCTCCCTTTGCAAGCATCATTCCTGCTGCTGCAACCGCTCCCGCACTTATCTACGTTGGCGTACTTATGCTTAAGAACTTTGCTAAGGTTGATATGTCCGACCTTCGTAGTGCAGTTCCTGCTTTCTTAGCACTTATCATGATGCCCCTTACCTACTCTATTGCAAACGGCATTGGTATTGCTTCTATCGCTTATGTTCTTATTACACTCTTTACCGGCAACTACAAGAAGAAGGATATCGCAGTTACAATTATCGCTCTCCTCTTCCTTGCTAAGTTCATCTTCGGTACAATGTAATATAACGCTTAAAGCAAAAAAATTAACCCCCACCTTGCGGTGGGGGTTTTCGTTATACAACAAAGAGGAAGAACCTGCTAAGCAGGTTCTTCCTCCTCTTTTTTGCGTTCAAGCTCTATTTCCAGCACGTGGCGGTAAAGCCCCCTAAACTGGGCCTGCGCCCTATTCAGTTTTTCGGCCGAAATGGTGCCGTTATCACGCGCTTCGCGCAGCTTTTTCGCCTTTTATTCAAGGCGCGAGAATTCGCGGTTGATTGAGCCCAGCGCCATATTGGCGGTGGGGTCTGAATAATAACCCATATTGGTTACCTCCTTAAAATATTTAGTTTTAGGAAGGCATAAAAAAACGCCTATCCTGCAAATGGACAGAATTACCCTGCGGATAATTCTAATCTTTTACAAAATAAGCAATGAGTTATTTTTTGGTTTGCGGCATTATACTAACATAAAAGGACCCCTTTGTCAAGGGGTCCTTTTTAACATTTTATTATCCGCGATAGGTTACATCTACAAACTTGCCGGTTTCTGCAGATTCCTTTGCTTTAAGGCAAAGATGCGCAGAAGAAAGGCCCTCTTCAAGAGGTGTATGAGAAACATCGGTGCCCATCATAACATCGTAGAAGTTATCGGCAAGCTTTATATCTCCGCCGCCGTGGTTACCTACAGTTTCAATCTTGTAAACGCAGTCGTGGGGGGTATAGTTCTTTCTAACCTTGATTTCGCTTGTTACCCAGTCGAACTCAACGGTTCCGCCCTCGCCCGAGAAGATTGCGCCGCGCTTTGCAGCGTGCTTATTACGAACAAAGAAGTTCTGGGTGTAGACCATATGCATACCCGACTCGTATTTAACAATAGCGGTGCCGCTGTCCTGATTTCCTACATCTTCGCTGTAGCAGCAGTAGGGGCCGTGAACATAGTCGCCCATTGCGCGGGTCATATATGGGCCTTCCTTACAGGTGTATTGCTCGGGGCAGTCTTCGCACTTAAGTCCCGAAGGCTTGTTACCCTTCATAATTTGTTTGGACTGCATTGCGCAAATTTGAACAGGCTGCTGTTCAATAATATAGTTTATGTAGTCGAAATCGTGGGTGGATTTTTGAAGGAAAAGTCCACCTGTAATGCTTTCATCCTTATACCAGTTGTGGTAGTAGTCTCCACCGTAGGTTACATAGTTAAAGGCGGCAACGTGCTGAATGGGACCGATTTCGTGTACCTTAATTGCGTTTTTAACCTCTTTAACAAGCTCGGTTAAGCGGAGAGGGAAGGAAACAACAACCTCTGTTTTGTTTTCATCGTAGGCCTTTTTAAGAAGCTCGAATTCTTCCTGTGTTGTGGAAACGGGCTTTTCAAGGAAGAGGGGTATTCTCTTCTTTAAAACCTTTGCAGCAAGCTCGCTGTGAAGGTTGCAACGGGTACCGATAATGATACCATCGAACTCGTTTTCCTCGAGCATTTTATCGGTATCGGTATAGAACTTGGTGTTTTCAATATTGATATTGTCGCCTTTGAATCTTTCCTTAAGGCCATCAAGGTCGGCAGGGTCGCTAACGGCGGTGAGCTCCACCTTTTTGCCCTTATTGATACCGTATAAAAGAACAAATACAGCTCTTGCTCTTACTCCGTATCCAATAATTCCGATTTTTAATGTTTCCATTATTGTTGCCTCCTATTTATCTGCATTGGGAAAAAGCAGGCATCCGCTTTTTCTGAAATGCTCGATTTTTTTATGTAATAATTCTTCGCTGCAGCCAAAAAACTTTGCCAGACAGGATATGCAAAGGAAGCTTTCTCTCCCCTGCTTATCATCCTTTTATGAAGGGCGATTTCATCGCCCAAAAGCTCGCGGCCACACTCTTTACAGGCGCTCATTATTTTGCATCTACAACCCTTGCGCGGTAAAGCTTGCAAGCGTGATAGGGGAAAGATTTTCCAAGGAATAACATTCCGTTAGAGGGGTATTCCTTTTCGCCTGTCCAAAGCTCGGTAAGTTCTAAGGTTTTGCCCGAAATTTTGGGAAGACCCAAGGCATCGAGGCTAACCTCTACCGACATATTACCATCTGAGAAGTTGAATACACCGATAGCAATATCGCCGTTATCAAGGAACTTTGCAACAACGGGACAATCAAGCGGGTTGTTTTCGATAAAGCTGTCCTCGGGGCCGCGGTTTTGCCTTACCTTATAAACCTGATTATTAACCATAAAGGGCTGGCGGGCGCCGATATCCTGGTTGATGGCGATAACATCCTTATTCATAAGGATAGCCTTGGCACTGTCATCCATTTCACGTATATCGCAACCAATCATAAGGGGAGAATTCAGCAGCGACCACAAAGAGAAATGAAGCTTATACTCATCTTCCGTGCCGCCGGTTACTCCAACAAAGCCCTTGCCGTTCATACCGACAACAAGCATATCCATATCGTTAAAGCTGCCCTGAGCGTTGTACTCCTGAAAGCCGAGTTGGGACTGACCAAGCAGCTTTATGGAAGCCCAGCTGTCCTTAATATCGTATGTGGAGCGCCACATATGTGCGCCTGTGCCTTTAACCCAAACCTTGGTGTGCTCGCTTCCCCAAGAGCAGGCCGAGAAAAGAATATCTCTGCCGCAGTTGGCAAGGGCAATGCCCATTCTTCTGTAGAGCACCTCGGCCGAAACGTTAAAGTTATGGAAGCAAAAATCGTACTTTAAGAAGTCTACTTCCCATTCGGCGAAGGTTTTGGCATCTATCCATTCGTGCTCGTAGCTGCCGGGGTAGCCTGCGCAGGTTACATAGCCCGCACAAGAGTACATTCCAAACTTTAAGCCCTTGGAGTGGATATAGTCGGCCACATATTTCATTCCGTGGGGGAATTTTTCGGGGTCGGGCACCAAACGGCCGTTTTCATCGCGTTCTTTAAGAGACCATATATCATCAATTACAACATATTCATAGCCTGCATCTTTAAGCCCTAACTCTACCATTTTATCGGCAGACTCCATAACGAGCTGTTCGTTTATATTTGCTTCAAAGGTGTTCCAGGTGTTCCAGCCCATTGGCGGTCTTGTAACTATCATAACATTGTCTCCTTTTTAACAATCTCACACTTAAAATTATACAATTTTACATTATGCCAGTCAAGAGAAAATACATTATTTTTCCTGCATTTGAGAAAATTCTTTAAGCACCAACCCCGGATTTTTGTCAAGCGCCCAATTTATTTCATATTCGGCGGTAAAAATAAGCAAATCGCGGCCGCGCCTGTCTTTTACCCACTTGGTTTGCTGCATTAAATTCAGATTTTTAAGCTCGGTCTCGCTGCTTTCAACAAAACGAACAAGGCTGTGCGCGGTATCCTGCTTATGGTATTTAACACCGTATTCGCTTTCCATTCTGAACTGCAAAACATCAAACTGAAGCATACCAACAACGCCTACATAAACGCGTTCCATACCGCTATCGGGCAGGAAGAACATCTGAATTGCACCTTCCTGGGCAATTTGGGTAATGCCCTTGTCGAACTGCTTACGCTTAAGGGAGTCTATCTGCTCTACTATTGCAAAATGCTCGGGCGCAAAGGTAGGTATGCCCGCATATTCTACCTTCATTCCCTTTTCGCAAATGGTGTCGCCTATTGAGAAAATACCTGGGTCAAAAACACCGATAATGTCTCCTGCGTAGGCGGTGTCAATAACCTCTCTGTCCTGTGCCATCATTTGGGTTGGGCGGGAGAGCTTTATGGCCTTTTTGCCCTGAACGTGGAAATATTCGTTATTTCTTTCGAACTTGCCCGACACAATGCGCATAAATGCAATTCTGTCGCGGTGGGCCTTGTTCATATTAGCTTGAATTTTAAACACAAAGGCCGAAAAGCCCTCGGTTTCGGGGGAAATTAGCTCCTCGCCCGAACGGTAGGACAGCGGCTGTGTTGTAAGCTGTAAGAAATTTTCAAGGAAAGGCTCTACACCGAAGTTATTAAGGGCCGAACCGAAAAACACAGGGGAAAGCTTTCCGCACCTAACCTTTTCAAGGTCGAATTCAAATCCGCCGCCATCAAGCAGCTCGATTTCATCAATAAGTGCTTCGCGCATATATGGGCCAATAAGGGAATCGAGCTTTTCGGTTTCGTTAAGCTCACATTCAATAGCTTCTATTCGGTCAGACCCAGCGTGGGAATCGGCAAAGGTTAGTATTCTGCGCTTTTCCCTATCGAAAACACCCTTAAAATCGGTTCCGCTGCCTATCGGCCAGTTCATGGGGTAGGTGCCTATTCCGAACTCCTTTTCAAGCTCGTCGAGCAGTTCAAAGGAATCCCTTGCATCGCGGTCCATCTTATTAATAAAGGTAAAAATGGGGATATGGCGCATTGCACAAACCTTAAAAAGCTTGCGGGTTTGCGGCTCGATACCCTTGGCGGCATCTATAACCATAACCACGCTGTCGGCGGCGGTAAGGGTACGGTAGGTATCTTCAGAGAAGTCCTGGTGGCCCGGGGTATCAAGAATATTTATGCAATATCCGTTATATTCAAACTGTAAAACCGAGGAGGTTATTGAAATACCCCTCTTCTTTTCTATTTCCATCCAGTCGGAAACGGCATGGCGGTCGTTTTGCTTGCCCTTAACCGAGCCTGCCGACTGAATTGCCCTACCATAAAGCAGTAGTTTTTCGGTAAGTGTGGTTTTACCCGCATCGGGGTGGGAAATTATGGCAAAGGTACGGCGCCTTGCAATCTCCTTTTTTGTTTCGCTCATAACATACTCCTAATTAAATTTACAATCAATTTATACTACCATAATTATCCGCATTTTTCAAGGGGAAATACGGGGTTTAGGGCTAAGGGCCCGAGGGATAGGGGCATCATAGATGCGCCATAAATGTCCCTTTCCCCTGAAAAAACTCCTTATCCCTCCACCATCTGCGATGGTCCCCCTCCCTTTAGGCAAGGGAGGCTTCCCCGTTCCCTTAAAATAATATTTTTTGTTCGACCGATTGCGACATTTTTTGATAGACTATATATAGTATAATTAAAGCAAAGGGGGTGAAGCAATGAAATACAAAAAACTTTTGAAGGAACTATCCGCAAAGAATAATATACCCGTAAAGCAACTTGAAAAAGAAATGCAAAACGCTATAAACGCTGCAGGACTTGACTGTACGGTTAAAGAATTTATTGAAAAGGGAACCGAATTGATAAAGCAAAGACTATATATAGTATAATCGTATAATATTTAGTCTATAATCTCCAAACCCAAATGATACCATATTTTTGTTTGGAGGTTTGTTTATGAATATTACTCAAGCTGTTAAAAGAAGATTTGAAGAACTTTGTTTTGAAAAAGACCTTAATTTTTGCAAGCTCGCAAGCATTTCGGGCGTTCCTTACACAACCGTAAAATCTATATTTTATAATCAAAGCAAAAATCCGGGAATTGCAACCATTAAAAAACTTTGCGATGGCCTTGAAATTACCATTACGGACTTTTTCGATACCGAATACTTTAAAAATTTAGAGCAGGAAATAAAATAGTTATCGGCGGGTGCAAGCCCCGCCCTACATTTGCGCCAAAGGCGCTCCTTAACTCTTCACTCTTCACTATTACCTATTACTTAAAAAAGCACCCGAAAGGGTGCTTTTTTCTATTCGCCAAGGCGGCGTTTAACATATTCTTTTATAAATTCGGCGGTGCCTTCGGTGCCGAAATGGGTTGAATCTATACAAAGGTCATAGGTGTCAACCTGACCCCACTTGCCCTGACAGTAGCGGTCGTGGTAATGCTTGCGGATACGGTCGTGGCGGTCCATCTTTTCAATAGCGGCGGCGCGGTCAAGACCGAACTGCTTCATAACGCGGCCGATTTTATATTCTCTATCCCCTTTAACGAAGATAGAAATTACACCATCGTAATCCTTTAAAATTTCTTCGGCGCAGCGGCCAACTATTACGAAGGACTCCTCTGATTCGCCAAGCTTTCGAATATAATCGAACTGATGATTTGCAACATGGTCCTCGAAGGAAGTGGTATGCCCATTGATGGTTTTGTGGAAAAACGGGCGCCTTTTCTTTTTTGCATAAGGTTTAAGATGTTCGGCATCTACATCCAGCTCTTCGGCAACCTTTTCGACAATGTTGCGGTCGTAAAGGTTAACACCAAGTTCATGCGCTAATGCGCGGCCTATATGCTTTCCGCCGCTTCCGAACTCACGGCCGATAGCTATAATAAAACGCTTTGACATATACTCTAACCTCCCTATTTATATTATAGGCAATATCTTAAAATTATTACTGCGGTGGAAACAAGAAGAACAATTACGGTTGCGGGAGCGGCCTGCAGACAGTATTTGCCCCAGCCGATGATATAACCGTTCTTTGCGGCAACCGATGTTCCAACAACGTTGGCCGAAGCGCCGATAGGTGTGGCACAGCCGCCGATATCGGTACCCATTGCAAGGCTCCAGGAAAGGGTTTGAAGCATTCCTGCATCTGCGCCGGCAAGGGATGCCACGATGGGCACCATTGTTGCGGCAAAGGGAATATTATCAACAAAGGCCGAAGCAATAGCCGAAAGCCAGATGATGATAATGCACATAACAATGAGGTTTCCGCCCGAAATCTGGCCGATGAAGCCTGCCATAATTTCTAGTATACCTGTAACGCCAAGGCCATCTACAACAATGAAGAGGCCAACGAAGAAGAGCAGGGTTTTATAGTCTACCTTGCTTAAAATTTCGCCTATGCCCTTACCTGCTGTAAGCAGTGTGATAACGGCGATTCCAAGACCTATGGCGGCAACCGAAAGGCCTGTATTTGCGTGTGTTATAAGAAGAACAACGGCAAGCAGGAAGATGATAATGCTGATAACAAAATCCTTCATATTAACAATTGCCGAGGCGGGGGAAGGCATATTCGAGGTGTCTATTTCCACCTTAGAGGCCTCTTTAAGTGTTTTGCGGTTAACAAGATAGAAGTAAACCACAATAAGCACAAGGCCAATGCCTGCGATAACGCCTGTGTTGAGCAGGAAGTCCATAAAGGAGAAGCCAAAGGCCGAACCGATGATGATGTTTGGCGGGTCTCCGCACATAGTGGCCGAGCCGCCGAGATTTGCGCAGAAGATTTCAGACAAAATCATAGGAATGGGGTTAAACTTTAAAAGCTTTGCAAGCTCTATTGTAATAGCGGCAAGGAAAAGGATAACCGTAATACTGTCGATAAACATTGCAAGAATTGCCGACATTACCATAAAGGCTATGAAAAGGGGTATTACCTTATATTTAACCCACTTTGCAAGAAGCATACAAATCCAACGGAAGAAGCCGGATTTTGCCATACCTTCAACCATAACCATCATTCCTGCAAGGAATATAATGGTTGCCCAGTCAATACCGCCGTGGGATGCCTCGTGAGCAACGGTTGGGTCGGCCCACCAGAAACCCAAATGGGTTAGGTTTTCAAGGGCAAGTGTGTTCCAAATGGCACCAAAATCGTGCATAAGTAGTCCAAAAACAAGGACAAGTGTTAAAAGTCCGCAGCCAAGTGTTACGTAGTGACGTTCGATTTTATCCATTACAATAAGCACGAACATAACAACAAATATCAGAATGGCCGCAATTTGTGCTGCTAACATTTATGTATCCTCCAAAATTAAATAATTTCTATCAAACGACAAACGCCCTTAAATAGACCGCCTGTTATGTAATGGGTTTTTCCCTCGATTTCATAGTCGCGAGAAATGTGGTGATGCCCCGTAAAGGTGGTTACAACCTGTGGTTTGGCTATAAGTTCCTTTAGCATACGGTGGCTTATTTCGTACTCCTGCTTGGTTATCTTCACATTTTCGTGATAGGCTTCACGCTTATTCAGCAGCTTATCATCAAGCGGGTCGTGCGAGAAAACTATTGTGGGAAGCCCGTTTTTAAGGGTTTCTTCAAATTTATTTACGGTGTAGTCGGGGTAATAATCAAGGGCATTATTTGCCGTAATGATATTTACTCCGCCAATGGTTCTGCACTCAAAATCTAAATTGAATTCATCAATTTCCTCTTTAAGCTGCTTTTCCATTTTTGCGCCGTAGCCATCAGGCTCTTCAAGGGTGCGAACAATTTGATACTGATATTCGTGTCCGCCGGGGGAATACATCATATCCTCGCCGCGAATCAGCTCCTTGAATTTCTTAAGGTTGCCCTTTGTGTGTACATCGTAAACATCACCCGTAACAACAAGCAGCGCGCCCTGCTCCTTGGCAAAGGCCACAGCCTCGCGGTAAAACTCCTCGGGAGTTTTTTCGGGGAAGTTTGCTTCACGCTGAAAAACGCCAATGCGCTCCTTCATTAATTCCTGCTGCCAAGGCTCATCAAGGGGGCTAACCTCGCAAATGTGTACATCGGTAATATGTAATATTTTTACGGGATTTTCCAGCCCTAATTTTAAGGTTGTTTTTATAACATCAAGCATTTGTACTCACCTCGAAAACAGTATAACACAAAACACGGGTTTTGCAAATACAATTTACAATTCTTTATAAAGGCCCTTTAAAAATACAGGGGTCAGTATAGAGGACATAATTATTAACGCGATAACTGCTATAAAGAATTCCGAACCGAGCACCCCTGCCTCTACACCCTTGGTTGCCACAATCAGCGCAACCTCGCCGCGCGCCATCATACCAACGCCTATTCTAAGGGCATCTTTATTTTGGAACTTGCAAAGCCTTGCGGCACCAAAGCAACCAACCGCCTTTGCAAGCATTGCCACTACCGCGAAGCAAAGGGCAAAAATGAGCAGGGTAGAGCCGATGTTTGCAAACTCTATATTAACCTTTATGCCTATAGAGGCGAAAAACACCGGGGTGAAAATCATATAAGAGCTGATATCCAGCTTTCGGGTTGTATCTTCACTGGCACCTTTAACCGTTCTTATGATAACACCCGCAACAAAGGCGCCTGTAATGTCGGCTATACCGAAAACCGCCTCGGCCGCCCAGGAAAACAGCAAGCAGGTAACCAGACTGAAAATAGGCACACGCCTTGTATGTGGGCGGTATTTTTCAAGCCAATAGAAAATTTTGTGGATAACTATGCCTGCAACCACCGAGCAAACAAAAAAAAGCACCGTTTTGAGCACCACTATTCCTGCCGCCGCAAGGCCGCCGCCCTCAGAGCTTGAAAGCCCTGTTACAAAGGCCAAAAGTACAATTCCTATAACATCATCAATTATGGCGGCGCTGAGAATTATAGTGCCAACCTTGCTTTTAAGCTTTCCAAGCTCACGAAGCACCTCGACCGTAATGCCAACCGAGGTGGCTGTCATAATAACGCCAATGAAAATGGCTGTCCAAAAGTCCCGACTGCCAACAGAAGCAAAGCCGTAAAAGACTGAATAGAGCAGATATCCGAAGCCGAGCGGTAAAAGCACGCCCATTGCCGCAACAAAAAGGGCGGTGACACCGGTTGATTTTATCTCCTTAAGGTCGGTCTCCAGCCCTGCCGAAAACATAAGCATAAGTACGCCGATTTCGGCCATGAAAACAAGCGGCTCGCTTTTATCTACTATGTTTAAAAGGTTGCCGCCAATAAGCAGGCCCGCTATAATCTGCCCCACCACCTGCGGCACCTTTATATGCCTCATAAAAATGGATAAAACCTTGCAGGAAAAAAGAATTACCGCAAGGTCAAAAATAATAGAATAATCCAATTTTTGTCCCCTCTTTTCTATGCTTTTATTTTAATACTAAATTTAAAAAAATCAAGGGGGTAATATAAGAAAAAAGCACACAAATTCTGTGTGCTTTTAGTTCTTGCCTATTCATCAAAGGAGTAGCGATTTAATTCTTCAAAATCCAAAAACTCCGAAACTGTCATATTAAATGCTATTGCCAATTTGTGTATGGTTTTTACACCGGGATTTTTAGTTATTCCTCTTACAATATTATCTAATGTAGATTGCTTAACGTCGCTTATTTTGGCAAGGTGATTTATCGAATATCCTCTTTCCTCACAAAGAGTTAATATCCTTTTTACAAGAATATCAGAATATTCCACAATCTCACCCCTATATTATTATTACCCATTATTGGGTTATTTTAATGATAATATATAAGAGGCGACGTTTTACCCATATATGGGTTGACTTAACAAAAAATTTTTACTATAATATAGATACCCATATATGGGTAAGGGGTTGTTAACTTATGAAAACATGTGCTTTCTTAGCAATCGGGAAAATTGAAAACCCGTCGCTTCTCCGCTCAAAGCTATTTGATATCGCAGTCGAACTTA
This sequence comes from Clostridia bacterium, assembly GCA_017936045.1. Lineage (GTDB taxonomy): Bacteria > Bacillota > Clostridia > Oscillospirales > Acutalibacteraceae > SFWF01. The sequence goes on along the minus strand of JAGBGJ010000050.1, from coordinate 2,556 downwards.
TTAACGAAGATGATGTAAGACTCTTTTTTGTCGGAAGCGGCAGTGAATTTGACCCTATTATCTATGAGGTTTTTGATAAAATCGGCGAATTTTATGAGAACCTTTTTTGCTATGTAATTTTACCCGATGAAAATATTCCAAAAGAACTTGAAAACAAATATAGTATTGACTGGGCTTGTCCAACAGAGGTCAAAAAAGCACCTGTAGACATTGCCCTTAAAGTCCGCGACCAATGGCTAAAGGAAACGGCAGATATACTTATATTATACGGAAAGAAAACCAACGGACTTAGAGTGGAAAAGGTCATAGAAATATAAAAAACACACGGATTAATCCGTGTGTTTTTTATGTATGTTTTTAACGCCGATTTTTTCGGCGAGGAGAATTGTTGGGGCATATAGCAATAAAAATGCTAATATCATTAAAGCTGCTGAGCTAAGGTTGAGCGCAACTTTTGGGTTTATAGGGCTTTGGATAAGTATTGCGGGGAAATATTCATCCAAAAACTCGGTTGGTCCTGCAATATAAACAGCGTGGCCGATAATAAATAAAACGGCCAAAAGAATCAGTAAAATTACGGCCAGCGAGGTCAGGAAATATCTAAGTTCAAGCCTTTTTGTCTTGTGTCCATCGCGGTAAAACAGTATAAATAGAGAAACAAGCATTGAAAGCATACCTACTATAAAGCTTGTGAGGCTGATATGATTTTGAAAAACAAATCTGAGGGGGAGACTTAGAGCAATATTTGCAAGTAAAGATATCCCCACCGATGCAAAGTAATATACAAACACCCTCTCAAAGGTTTTAAAAAATGGTTTCATAGCAGTCAAGATTTCTCCTTAAGAGTTTTGCAACTTGAAATGAGCAAGCGCCTGATTCTACCGCATAGGTTTCGGTGCTTTTTATATGTATCTTCATCAATAGCATTAGTATTGAAAAGGAGTTTTAGCTAGCCTTCTGTTTCACTAGATTCTTTTAGTGCTATTTCAAATTTAGAAAGCATATCTGCCTTGCTCTGCCCGTAATTTGCCTCACGAATATTTGCGTAAACACTGCTTGAGGCCTTGCGCAGCTGAAACAGTGTGTTTGAGGAAGCTTTTATGGTTTGACAAAGAAGTTCTGTATCAGTTGCTAATTGTTCAGCATACACAAGCAAATAGTTTTTAGGCATAACTTCACTTCCTTTTTGATGATTATACTATATTTCCTATATAAAATCAATGCGGAGCATTGTATATCATTCTTTCACAACAGGCAACAAAAACTAATTGTCTTATAGAAATTTTAATCTTGTTTCTACATAATGGTTTTTTGGCAAGCCGGCACTACAAGCATCAAAATACAATTCTTTGGCCTCTTCATTATGGTTAGCAGATATCAATGCATTAATTGCTGAAGTAATTCCTACTACACCTTGCTTTCTTTTGTCAAATGGCGTAATAAAACTTTTCCACTCGCCAACCAAAAAAGCGTTTTCTTTTTTAGCTTCGCTCAAATATTTAAAAAGTGTTGTACAGAGTTTGCACATTTCACTTATATTGCCCGCTTTAGAAAACTTTAAAATTTGCGAGAGATAAATTAATTTATAAAAGCTATATTCAGAAGTAGCTTTTGTCTTTGAAAGGAATTTTTCGCAACTCCATTTTGCATAAGCAAAATTATCTTGTGAAATTTCCATGCTGTTATTTGTATATAAAGCCGCTCTATGCGCATTAAACGCAGCAAAATAATATTCATTATTTTCGTTTTCTTCTATCGCTTTTCTATATAAATTCCACCAAAACTCATTGTAACCATCTTTTTGTAAAGCGAGCCGTTGTGTTGCATCACAAACAAGCCAATATAAATATGTGGTTCCTTCATTCCTTATATATTCACAAAACTTCTTATGATTATCGAATACAGAATGTCCATCTTTAAGCAATGCATAATTATCTGAAATGTTCCAATAGCAAAAGCCTATATCTTCAAACTCCTTAACAAATCCATTTTCAATAAGAGATTTCAAGTATGAGATAAGCGATATGTCTTTTTCACTCGTTTCTTTAGGGGAAAGATTAAAACGTTGTCCTATAACCTTTAGTTCAACAAAACGCTTTCGCATTGGCTCATCCATATAAATCCCCCTTGTTATTCCATTTCTTATGATAATTATTTTATAAAAGAAATTATAGTATTACAAGTCTTGTAGTTGTAAGTGCTTTGTGATATAATATATATGTAAAATTTAATATTATTTTATGGCCATTACAATTATACGTTGTAATGGCTTTTTTGTACATATTATAGCGCTATATTATCAAAGCGGAACGCTTTGTATATCATCAAAACGAAGTTTTGTATATCATCAACGGTGTAACCGTTGCATATCATCATTGCGAAGTTTTATTTGATACACGCTAAAGCGTGATGATATACAGTCCTAACGGACTGATGAGATACAACACGGCAAAGCCGTGTTGATGATATACCATCGCTTCGCAATGGATAACAAAAAAGAACAGACTTTTCAGTCTGTTCTTTTTTGTGTTGGCACCGTTCTATTTTCCCGGGCAG
>JAGBGJ010000049.1 GCA_017936045.1 Clostridia bacterium | reverse complement strand
ACCGGATTTAAGATTTCTGTCATGGTTTTAATAGCCTCCTTAATAATTGCCGCCTGAGTTGATGCACCGGCAACCACACCTACGCTTTTAGCACCTTCAAAAAATTCAGCTTTAAGTTCATTCGCAGTTTCGATAAGCAGTGTTTTTTCACAGTTTACCTTGCAAACGTCATAAAGTTTTTTTGTATTGGAGCTATGCTGACCGCCGATAACAACCATGGCATCATTTACAAGTGATAACCGGTGTGCTTCGGACTGGCGCATAGATGTAGCGTTACATATTGTACCAAAAATACTTTGATTTGTACAGTATTTTTTTAAAATTTTTTCACATTCTGCCCAAATTTTTTTATTAAAAGTGGTTTGAGCTACTACACAAACCTTGTCTTCTTTAAGATTTGGATTGTTTTGGAGTAATTCCATTAATGATTTTTCATCTTCAAAGACAAATACAGGGCCACTGCAATGTCCGATTATACCTATAACCTCTTTGTGATTAGCATCACCTGCTATTAACACGGTTTGATTGTTTAAAGACGCTTCCTTCACAATTTTATGAATTTTGGCAACAAACGGGCAGGTGGCATCGATTGTGTTAACTCCAAGCTTTTGGGCGCTGTTCATAACATCTTCGGGCACACCGTGAGAACGAATTACAAGTATTTCGCCATCCCTGACTTCTTCTACATTCTCGACTACCCTTACACCCTTTTGCTCTAAATCGGCAACAAGCTGTGCATTGTGAATAATGGGGCCCAGCGTACAAACCTTATTCCCCTGCCGGCAAAGTTCGTAAACCATATCTACCGCGCGTTTTACGCCAAAGCAAAAGCCTGCGGTTTCGGCTAATGTGATTTTCAATGCTTCATCTCCCAAAGTTTTGTAAGCTCATTGGTTACTGTGTTTACAATATTTTTCATATTAGTGCGCGGTGTTAATTCATCGTTAACTAAGGTTTCGTATTTAATAAGCTCGCCAATACGAATTGTGGTTTTTCTGAAAAGGTTATACTTGCCTTCACGGTAAATGCTGACAGGCAGTATATCGGCCTTGGTATCCATTGCGATATAGGCTATTCCCGATTTAGCCTTGTGTGGTGGGCCCACAGGATGCCTTGTTCCTTCGGGATAAATGCCCAGTATTCTGCCCTGTTTAACGAGTTCTTTGGCGTGATTAATGGCATTCATATCACCCTTGCCTCTATCAACGCTAAATGCACCAACGGCATTTAGAACCAAGCGGAACAAACCAATTTTAAAGAGCTCTGCCTTGGCCATAAAATGTATTTGCCTGCCAAAAATTGCAACCTTAAAAAACGGGTCGGTCATTGAGGTGTGGTTAGAGCACAGTATAAAAGCATCATTTTCGGGGATGTTTTCTTTACCTATAACCTTTACGGGCTGAAAAATCAGAAAAAACGGATAAATTACCGCCCTTGCAAAACGATAAAAGCCATTCATTAAGCGGATATTCCTTCCTTAGCAATTTTTATAAGAAGCTGGAGTGATTCTTCAAAATTCAAGTTGGTGGTATCGGCAAGAACTGCATCATCAGCCTGCTTTAAGGGTGCAATAGCACGATGCGAATCGTTATAATCGCGAAGCTTCATATCTTCAAGTACATCGTTAAAATCAACGGTTTGTCCCTTTTCAATAAGCTCCTTATAGCGGCGCTCGGCTCTAACCTTAACATCGGCAGTTAAGAAGATTTTAACCTGAGCATTAGGCAAAATAACAGTACCGATATCTCTTCCATCCATAACAACATTGTTCTTTTCGGCAAGTCTTCTTTGCATACCGAGTAAGAACTCGCGAACAACCGGCTTCGCCGAAACGGCAGATGCCATCATAGAAGCTGCCGGAGTTCTGATGTCATCGGAAACATCTTCGCCATCTAAAAATACTCTTTGGGTGCCATCAATAAAACGGATATCCAGCATTGTATCCTCAAGAATGGTGTCTATATCACCCTTAAGCTCGGTATCGAAACCAAGGCGTGAAAACTTAAGGCCAACAGCCCTATAAAGCGCGCCGGTATCTACATATATGTAGGAAAGCTCCTTTGCGAGTAATTTTGAAAGCGTGCTTTTACCTGCACCTGCAGGACCATCAATTGCAATGTTAATCATAATTAATATCTCCTCTAAACTGATATTCCGGCAAGGAAGCCGGTGGAAAATGCCGCTTGTAGATTAAAGCCTCCTGTGAAGCAATCTACATCTATTACCTCCCCTGCAAAATACAGCCCCTCTACTATTTTTGACTGCATTGTTGCGGGGTCGATTTCCTTGAGCTTAACTCCGCCCGAGGTAACAACTGCCTCTTCAACAGGGCGAAGGCGTAAGACTGAAAGTGTGAGTTCCTTAATTTCTTTTACAAGCTTTGCGCGCTCTTCTCTAGTTAGGCTATTAACCTTCTTCCTTGGGTCTATTCCGGTATTGTTTATAACCACCGAAATCAGCCTTTTGGGAAGAAGCTCATCAAGTGAATTTATAAAGTCTTTATTTGCGCCAGCCGCGAAGTCTCTTAAAATTCTTTTATCAAGGGTATCGTTATCCAGCGCAGGCTTTAAATCAATTTTTATAACATAAAGCTCGGGCTCTTTATCTATATAAGCCGAAGCCGACAAAACAAGGGGCCCTGTTATGCCAAAATCGGTAAACGTCATTTCCCCAAGCTCTGAATACACAGGTTTCTTTTTGCCCTCTAAATAAAGCGAAAGCTTTACATTTTTAAGGGAAAGTCCGCAAAGCTTTGAGCAAAAGTTTTCCTTTGTCATTATTGGGACCAATGAAGCCCTGAGTGAGGTTACGGTATGGCCAAGGCTTTGGGCAAACTTATAGCCATCTCCCGTTGAGCCTGTAACCGGATATGACATACCGCCGGTTGCAATAATTACACTATCAAAATAATGGGTTTGACCATTTTCTAAGGTTACACTTCTAATATGTCCGTTTTCGGCAAACAGCTGCGTTACAACCGAATTAACCAGCTTTACATCGTACTTATTTACCGCCGAAACCAGTGCATCAACTATGTCAACCGCTTTATCTGATACGGGGAAAACTCTGTTGCCGCGTTCGGTTTTAAGAGGAACTCCCAAGCCTTCAAAAAAGTCCATTGTATCCTTAGAGGAAAAGGCAGAGAATGCCGAATGCATAAACCTTGCGCCATGCGGAGTGTTTAGTAAAAACGCATCTTTATCGCAATTATTTGTAACATTGCACCTGCCCTTGCCGGTTATCATAACCTTTCTGGCAGGGCGGGTGTTTTTTTCAAAAACAGTTACATCATTACCGTTTTTTGCAGCGGCAAACGCTGCCATAAGTCCTGCAGCACCGCCACCGATAACGGCTACTTTTTTCTTCATAATATGCTCCGAAAATTACTTAATTTTAAGGTATTTTGAAATCTGCGGATGTAGTCTTACCATATAAAATGCTGCCATTCTTGTAACGGCTATATCATACAAAACAAAGACTATATTGGCACCGACAAGAAGTATTAAAGAGCTGTATTTACCAAAATCCCCCATATCACTTAAATCTACACCGATAAGCTTTGCTACAAAGCTGTAGGCAAAAATAATAGCTATATTTAAAACGCCGAATTTCAGCAAATATTCAAGTACCCTGCTTTTGAGTTTTTCAAACACAGCCTTTAAAATGGGATAATACCCAAAAAACAGGATATAAAGCATTTTAGCTTCCGGCTCGGCAACAAGGGCTGTAATTATAGCCGAAGCAAAGTAGGCTACGGCCGCCCATTTAGCATTGGTTTCTATTACAGCAACCATTATAAACAGCCCGGCCATTGCAGGAATTGCATAGGTAAGGTATGGAAAATATGATGTCAGCATAAAAAGTGATGCAAGGGCCGCCATCATTGCACAAAGCGTAATTTTGCCCGTGTTTTTCAAATTTTACACCTTCTAACAACAAGAAATAAGGTCGCCACCCATACATTCACAGCAGCAGTCGGCACAAATAAGACTTGAACAAAAATCGCAAGAATTACAAGAGCCGCCCATATTAGAGCCTGTTCTGTACGGTCCGCTATAGGCGCCGTTTTGGTGGCGCTGCATATTGTTAAGCGCCTGCTTGTACTCGGCGTTATTCGGGTCCATATTAACTGCGGTTGCAAAGCTGGAATAAGCATTTGAATACCAGCCGCGTTTATAAAGCACCGAACCGCTTAAGAAATACCATTCGGCATCTCTACTGTTGGTTGGAAACTCATCAAGCTTTCTTTGGGCTTCATCAAGCATATTGTTTGATATAAGGGTACGGATATGAGCATATTCGGGTTTTGTAGCACCCGAACCAGAACTGCCCGAAGCTGAAGAGCCGCCCTTTCTCATATTAACTATTTCATCATACGCCCGATTAATTTCCTGCATCTTCTCTCCTGCAAGGTCGGAAAGAGGGTTGTCGGCATAATTATCGGGATGATATTTTCTAGCTAGTGCGCGATAAGCGTTTTTTACCTCTTCATCGCTGGCGTTTTTAGAAACGCCTAATACCTCATACGGGTCTCTCATATTTTTAGCTCCTTTATAAATGTATCTTGAAGACCAAGATAGATTAAATTATCAAGAATATTTTTAAATTTTTTTATATCCAAAAGCTCATAAGCCTTTGCCGCTTCGCCAACACAAATATTAAGCTGGCCTGCAATAAACTCTTTTGAATATTCCCCTGCCTTATACATTTCTTTTAAGGGATTATATCGGTTAAGCTTAATATCTTCTTCCAAATCAACTGCGGCATCTAGAATATAGATATACCTGCCGATAGAATAACCAATTCTATCAAGACAGCGCTTTTGAGCCTCATTATCGGTTAGCATTTTAAACATTTCGGCCAAACACTTAGCCGTTGGCTCGGCCGCCATATCTATACTTGTGCAGTTGTTTTTTTCGATTTCATTTTGGCTTTCTATATAGCTTTTTGCAACTGCATCAAGGCTGGGATAAAGCTTTTTGGCCTTTTTATAGGCCGAAGCTATAAAGGGTTTTGCAAGCAGATACTTTACCTTTTTTAAGCCTTTTTCATCGCTTATGTTATCCATTAGTTTGAAATAGCACAAAATCATTGATGCGGCGGCAGGCATTTTCATATCGCTCATATCGGTTAAATATTGACACTTTTTAATAGGGTTACAGGTACAGCACTTGCGTGTTATATCACATACATCGGGTTTAAGCGCCATATTAAGCAGAGCATAAAAGGTAAAGTCGTAGCTTAGGGTAAAGCGCGAAAAAATTCCGTAGGTTTTGCCCATTTCCTTACAAAGGGAGCAATATACCGCTTTATACAGCTCGAACTCTTTTATTCTCATTTCGGGCTTTGCCGCCCTTATATAACCAAACATATTGTAACTTCCTTTTTTGTTTATTTGGTTAATAATGTGTAAATTTAAAGAAGTTTTTTAATAAATCTTCCAGTATGAGAGGCTTCGCATTTGGCAACCTCTTCGGGAGTACCAACACAAACAACCGTGCCGCCCTTGTCGCCGCCCTCGGGGCCAAGGTCGATTATATGGTCGGCAGTTTTTATAACATCAAGATTGTGTTCAATAACAAGCACGGTGTTTCCCTGCTCTACCAAACGGTTTAGTACATCAAGCAGCTTATGAACATCGGCAGTGTGGAGACCTGTGGTTGGTTCATCTAAAATATAGATAGTTTTACCCGTAGACCTTTTAGCAAGCTCATTTGCAAGCTTTACTCTCTGGGCCTCGCCGCCCGAAAGGGTTGTTGCAGGCTGACCGATTTTAACATAGCCCAGGCCAACATCGAAAAGGGTTTTTAACTTGCGATATATTTTAGGAATGGGCTCGAAGAAGTTCATCCCCTCTTCAATGGTCATTTCCAAAATATCGTAAATGCTTTTGCCCTTATATTTAACGCTTAAGGTTTCGCGGTTATATCTTGCTCCCCCACAAACTTCACAGGGAACATAAACATCAGGCAGGAAGTGCATTGCAATTTTTATAATACCATCACCCTCGCAGGCTTCACAGCGACCACCCTTAACATTAAAGGAAAAACGGCCTGCCGAATATCCCTTTGCCTTTGCATCTTTAGTGGATGCAAAAAGGTCGCGTATATCGTTAAACACACCAATATAGGTTGCAGGGTTTGAACGCGGTGTGCGGCCGATTGGGGCTTGACTTATATCAATAACCTTGTCCAAATGCTCTAACCCGCTGATAGTTTTAAACTTACCCGGGAAGGTTTTTGCGCGGTTAAGCTTTGCGGCCAGATGCTTATAAATAATATCGTTTACAAGAGAGGATTTGCCCGAACCCGAAACACCTGTTACACAAACAAACTTACCAAGAGGTATTTTAACCTCTATATTTTTGAGGTTGTTTTCAGCAGCGCCCGTAACGGTTAAGTAATGCCCGTTACCCTTTCTTCTAACGCTTGGAACCTCGATTTTTTTGCGACCCGTAAGGTAATCGGCAGTAATAGAGTGCTTGCACTCCTCAAGCTGGCTAAGTGTGCCGCCAAAGACAATTTCACCGCCGTGAATTCCTGCCCCAGGGCCGATATCTACGATATAGTCGGCAGAGCGCATTGTATCTTCATCGTGTTCGACAACAATAAGTGTGTTGCCTAAATCGCGAAGGTGCTTTAGTGTTGCAATTAATTTTTCGTTATCCCTTTGGTGAAGACCGATACTTGGCTCATCTAAAATATAGAGCACGCCTGTAAGCGCCGAACCCATTTGGGTTGCAAGGCGTATACGCTGGCTCTCGCCACCCGAGAGGGTTCCTGCTGTTCGGGATAAAGACAAATAATCAAGGCCGACATTCTTAAGGAAATTAAGGCGGGCCTTAACCTCTTTTAAAATGGGTTTTGCAATTTGTTCTTCGGTTTTATTAAACTTTAAGCCGTCGAAAAATGCGAGTTCTTCATTTATAGACATATCGCATAATTCTTTTATGCTAATGCCGCCAACCGTTACAGCTAAGGATTCAGGTCTGAGCCTTGCGCCCTTACAGTCGGGGCAGTTACATTCGTTCATATAGGCTTCTATTTCGTTTCTTGAATAGTCGCTTTTTGTTTCCTTATAGCGGCGCTCAAGATTATTAACTACACCTTCGAAGGCTGCAAAGTATTTTCCGCCCCCCCACTGAGCATTACGGTGGAGTTCAATTTTAGTATCGCCGGTGCCGTAGAGCACAGCGTTTCTTGCGTTTTCGGGCAGGTCCTTAAACGGGGTGTTCAAATCAAAGCCAAAATGGCGGGCCAAGCCCTCGTAATACATTGTGGCTATTGTTCCCGAATTAGGAACATACCAAGAGTTTACTCCCCAACCTGAAGCCTGAATTGCACCATCTAAAAGAGATTTTTCCGGGTCGGCTATAATCAGGCGTTCATCAATCTTCATAAACACACCAAGGCCCGAGCAGGTTTGGCAGGCGCCAAAGGGAGAGTTGAAGGAGAACATTGCAGGGGTGAGCTCGGGCATACTTACCCCGTGCTCTTCACAAGCATAGGACTGCGAAAAATGCAGTTCTTCCCCACCGATAACATCAATATGGATTATTCCGCCCGAAAGCCCTGCGGCTGTTTCTACACTATCGCTAAGGCGGCTTTTGATATCTTCTTTAATAACAAGGCGGTCTACAACAACCTCGATAAAATGCTTTTTGTTTTTTTCGATTTTAATTTCTTCTGAAAGGTCATAGATATTGCCATCTACACGAACGCGGGAATAGCCCGACTTCCTTGCGGCATCAAGCTCTTTAGTGTGTTCGCCCTTTCTTCCCTTTACAACGGGGGCAAGCACCTGAATTTTGGTTCCCTCTTCGAGGGTCATAATACTATCTACAACCTGGTCGGTAGACTGCTGTTTGATTTCCTTGCCGCAAATGGGGCAATGAGGCACACCAACCCTTGCATACAAAAGGCGCAAATAGTCGTATATTTCGGTAACCGTTCCAACGGTGGAACGAGGATTTTTAGAGGTGGTTTTTTGGTCGATAGAAATTGCAGGAGAAAGGCCATCAATTGATTCGACATTGGGCTTTTCCATAAGGCCTAAGAACTGGCGGGCATAGCTAGATAGAGATTCCATATAGCGGCGCTGACCTTCGGCATAGATTGTGTCGAAAGCCAAGGAAGATTTACCCGAACCCGAAAGCCCTGTAAACACTATTAACTTGTCCCGCGGGATGGTTAAATTCACGTTTTTAAGGTTATGCTCTTTTGCACCCTTTATAACGATTTCGGTTAATGCCAATTTGAAAATCTCCTTCTACATAACTATTCAGTTTATTATACCACAAAATTCAAAGTATAGCAAAGAAAAAATAAACCACCAACGGTGGTTTATTTGGGTTCAATTTTATATACATTAAACTTGTTGAAATCGCTTCTAAACATATCGGTTTGCTTCACATTAAAATTGTTTGTTATATATTCCGGCAACTCTTTATTTACATTTTTTATGAGCCAAGATGGTTTATTTATAACTTGTTTGACCTCGTTTTTTGATATGCTACTTACATTATCGAACGCATCAAACCAATTTTCCCTATATGTACAAATATGAGCATTCTCAGGGAAATAGTATGAAACTATTCCAAAAGAAGAATCTAAATACAGAATAGTATCTGTCGGCTGTATTTGTTTATCGAAACGCTCAACAAAATTTACAAGCGAAGAGTCGTATTCAAACGCACAAGTTAGGGTTAAGCAAGCTATGTTTAAAACACAAAGCAGTAAACAAAAACACCTTTTTAATTTGGTGTGAAATATCATTGCAACAAGCAACACAAAGATTCCTAACACAACCACACTATATCTTGCAATATAAAGCGGTCGTACAAAAACAGTAATTATTAGACCTATTATTTGTAACGACATTATAACAACTATTGCAAAGACAATCTCATGATTTCTATATCTTATAAGAAAATGAATTGAGAATATTGCTCCAATAATGAAAATTAAAATTGAGAGCGGCTCGACACCACTAAGCCAAAAACCAGATGATGCGCCTTCTACCTGTGATAACAGAGTGGTAACTTGAGGTAGGTAACCTAAAATTATAAATATGTCTGCAAAAAGGACCTTTAAAAATTGTTTGGTATTCCTAAAAACCACATTAATATTAACAAATGCAAAAATAATACCACAAGCTAGTAAGGCATAAATGTGATTATACGAAGCCAACAAGCCAAAAACCGCTAATAACAGTGCATCGCGCAACCTATATTCCCTAAGGAATCGCACTGCAAAAACAAAACTAAGAACTACAAACAATATGCAGTATGAATATGACCTTTGTTGTACCGCAAAATAATAACACATAGGTACTGTACCCATGCTTAACATAAAAACAAACGCTGTTTTAGAGGAAAATGTGTTTTTTATAATTGTGGGCCCTAATAAAATTGTTAAAGCATATCCTGCGAATGAAAAAACTTTAGTGGAAACCAAGTCATATCCAAAAACAGAACAAAAGGCCTTCAAAGATAAAAAATACAGCGGTGGATGCATATCCTTATTTAATATATCAAGCATATCCTTGATATTGTGCTTTATAAGTGCAAGAGTATAAGTTTCATCAAACCAAACACTTTTACTAAAAATAAGGCAACACGGTAAAATTGAAAGAATAACAAAACAGATATACAGTTGTTTTGTTGTAATACTGTTTTGTTCTTTCATTAGATTCACTCCTTAAGTTTAGCAATACGGTCGCGAAGATATGCGGCGTGTTCAAATTCAAGCATTTTTGCCGCTTCTCGCATTTCGGCGGTAAGCACGGCAATAAGCTTTTCTTTTTCGGTTTTGCTCATCTTCTTAACAGATTTTGCATCATCGGGCTTTGTGGACATTTCGATAATATCGCGAACATCTTTAACTACCGATTTAGGTACTATTCCGTTAGCCTCGTTATAAGCCTGCTGTATTTCGCGGCGGCGGTTGGTTTCGCTGATAGCGCGCTCCATCGAAGGGGTAACGATATCGGCATACATTATAACCTGGCCGTGTTCGTTTCGGGCGGCACGGCCTATTGTTTGTATGAGTGAGGTTTCGCTTCTAAGGAAGCCCTCTTTATCGGCATCGAGTATTGCAACTAAGGACACCTCGGGAATATCGAGACCCTCGCGAAGCAGGTTTATTCCAACTAAAACATCAAAGTTACCAAGGCGCAAATCCCGTATGATTTCCATACGCTCCATTGTATCTACATCGTGGTGCATATAGCGTACCTTAATGCCGAGGTTAACAAGGTAATCGGTAAGGTCTTCGGCCATTTTTTTGGTTAGGGTGGTTACCAAGACACGCTCGTTTTTCTCGCTTCTTTCGTTTATTTCACCAACAAGGTCATCTATCTGGCCTTCGGTTGGTTTAACGATAACAAGCGGGTCTAAAAGCCCTGTTGGGCGGATAACCTGTTCGGCAATTTGGGCAGACTTTTCTTTTTCAAAGGCGCCCGGCGTTGCCGAAACAAAGACAACCTGATTAATGCGCTCATAAAACTCATCGAAGTTAAGCGGGCGGTTATCGTAGGCCGAGGGCAGGCGGAAGCCATAATCAATAAGGTTTTCTTTTCTTGCCCTATCTCCCCCATACATACCGCGAACCTGTGGCAGCATTACGTGAGATTCATCCACAAAGAGCAAAAAGTCTTCGGGAAAATAGTCAAGCAAAGTAAACGGTGTGCTGCCGGGCGGGCGGCGGGAAAGCACGCGGGAATAGTTTTCAACACCCTTACAGGTGCCGATTTCCCTTAGCATTTCCACATCATATTCGGTGCGTTGGCGAATTCTTTGGGCTTCGATAAGCTGTTCGTTATCGGTAAAGTAGCGCACCCTATCTTCCATTTCATTTTCAATGTCTTTAAGGGCATCAACCATTTTATCAGTTGGAACTATATAGTGGGAAGCGGGATAAATGGCTATATGGGGCATAATGCATTTGATTTCGCCCGTTACTGTGTTTATTTCGCTAATGCGTTCAATTTCATCGCCAAAGAAATCTATTCTTATTGCATTTTCGTAAGAATAGGCAGGGTAAATTTCAACCACATCTCCCCTAACCCTGAATTTATTTCGGGTAAAGTTGATGTCGTTTCGTTCATACTGCAAATCCACTAGGCGTTTTATGAGCCAATCTCTTCCCTTTTCCATTCCCGTTCTAAGGGAAATTACCATACTGCGGTAATCAATTGGGTTACCAAGGGAATAGATACAGGAAACTGATGCCACAATTATAACATCGCGGCGTTCAGAGAGCGCACAGGTGGCCGAGTGGCGGAGCTTATCGATTTCATCGTTAATTGCCGAATCCTTTTCAATGTAGGTATCAGTTCCGGGAATATAGGCTTCAGGCTGATAATAATCATAGTAGGAAACAAAGTATTCAACTGCATTCTCAGGGAAGAATTCGCGAAATTCAGTACAAAGTTGTGCGGCGAGGGTTTTATTATGAGCGAGAACAAGTGTGGGGCGGTTTACTTTTTCTATAATATTAGCCATTGTAAAGGTTTTACCCGAACCAGTAACACCAAGCAGGGTTTGTTCACGATTGCCTGCGTTGATACTGTTTACCATCTGCTGAATGGCCTGTGGTTGGTCCCCTGTAGGCTGAAATTTACTGTGTAAAACAAATTTATCCACTTAAGTTCTCACCTCATTTCTTTTAATTATTATACCACAAAAATCATATAAGTAAAGAAAAAGCAGATACCAATGCATCTGCTTTTTTGTAGAAATATTGCTACTTATTATTCTTGGTACGTTTAAATTCTAAACCATATTCCTTTATAAGCCTTGCTGTGTGGCGGGTGGAGTAGCCGATAACCTCAGCCATATCTTTTAGAGTCATATTT
>JAGBGJ010000048.1 GCA_017936045.1 Clostridia bacterium | reverse complement strand
TGGGTAAGAGTCTTAAGGAACAGGGTCTGTTTGATGTTTACCCCAAGGAAAAAGAACGCTGGTATGTAAAGGTTCCTGTGTTCTCCTTCAACAAAATTAGAGGTTTGGACGCTTATCTGTCACCTGAAATGAAATCAACAGGTGAAGCAATAGGATATGATGATAAGCTTAACCGCGCACTTTATAAGGCACTTCAGGCCAGCGGAATGAAGCTTCAAAACTACGGCACTGTATTTGCTACTATTGCCGATAAGGATAAGGAAGAGGCACTGCCATTAATCCGCCGTTTCTACAACCTCGGCTTTAACATTCAGGCAACTGCCGGTACTGCAAAGTTCCTTAAGGAAAACGGAATTCGCACCCACGCCCTTAAAAAGATTAACGAGGGCAGCGATGAAATTATCGAAGCACTCCGCCAAGGACATATTGCTTATATCATCAACACCCGCGATATTTCTTCTAAGGACCAGCTTAGTGATGGCGCCGAAATTCGCCGCTACGCAATCGAAAACAATGCAACACTCTTTACCGCGCTCGATACGGTAAAGGTTCTGCTTGATGTATTAGAAGAAACCACACTTACAATTTCCACAATAGATGCTTAAGAGGAAACTATGAAACAATCAATTTTTAAAATTTTAACCAACGAAAATATTGCCGATAAGGTCTATAAAATGACCTTGTCGGGCGATATTTCCGATATCTCGGCCACAGGTCAGTTCGTAAATATTAAGCTTGATGGAATGTTCCTTCGCCGCCCAATTTCGGTTTGCGACTATGAAAATGGTGTTTTAACCCTTATCTACAAGGTTGTAGGCAAGGGCACCGAGTTTATGTCGGGCCTTAAAGAAGGATATGAACTCGATATCCTAACCGGTCTTGGCAATGGCTACTACACAGGCCTTGCAGGGGATAAGCCGCTGCTTATTGGCGGCGGTGTAGGAGTTCCGCCCCTTTATGCCCTTGCTAAAAATCTAATTGCAAGCGGCAAAAAGGTTTCGGTAATACTTGGCTTTAACTCTAAAACCGATGTTTTTTACGAAGGAGAATTCAAGGCTCTGGGCTGCAATGTGTTCGTTACCACAGCAGATGGCAGCTATGGTATTAAGGGCTTTGTAACCGATGCTATAGACAAGGTAGGGGAATACTCATATTTTTACACCTGCGGCCCCGAGCCTATGCTTAAAGCTGTTTATAATGCAACAAGCACAAGCGGTCAGTTCAGCTTTGAAGAACGTATGGGCTGCGGTTTTGGTGCTTGTATGGGTTGTTCCTGCAAAACCAAATACGGCAGTATGCGCATTTGTAAAGATGGCCCTGTTTTAGTTAAGGAGGGAATAGTATGGTAGATACTAAAGTAACCCTTAGCGGTATAGTGCTTGATAACCCCATTATTCCGGCTTCCGGAACATTCGGTTTTGGCTATGAGTTCAATGAAATTTACGATATTAATATGCTTGGCACCTTTTCCTTTAAGGGCACAACTAAGGAGCCCCGCTTCGGCAACCCAACACCTAGAATTGCCGAGTGTCCTTCGGGTATGATAAATGCCGTTGGCCTTCAAAATCCGGGAATTGAAAAGGTTATAAGCGAGGAACTTCCCGAGCTTAAAAAATGCTTCCATAAGCCCGTTATGGCAAATATAAGCGGCTTTTCAATTGATGAATATGTTTAT
This sequence comes from Clostridia bacterium, assembly GCA_017936045.1. Classification (GTDB taxonomy): domain Bacteria; phylum Bacillota; class Clostridia; order Oscillospirales; family Acutalibacteraceae; genus SFWF01. The sequence goes on along the minus strand of JAGBGJ010000048.1, from coordinate 188 downwards.
TGCTGCGAAAAGATTGATAAAGAAGAGCAGGTTGGCTGGATAGAGGTAAATGTTAGCTGCCCCAATGTTCACGGCGGCGGTATGAGCTTCGGTGTTTCTCCCGAATCGGCCGCTGCGGTAACAAAAGCAGTAAAAGCAGTTACCACAAAACCTGTTTATATTAAACTTTCTCCAAATGTTACCGATAT
>JAGBGJ010000006.1 GCA_017936045.1 Clostridia bacterium | reverse complement strand
TCGAGAACTACATCTACGCCGATTTCGCCCCAAGGAAGGTCCTTAGCATCCTTTTCAGCATAGATTTTGAGAGTTTTGCCATCTACGGTGATTGTGCCGTCTTCGTCGTTAGCTTCAACAGTGTGAAGACCTTCGCCGATTCTTCCGCAGTAACCGCCCTGAGCTGTATCATACTTAAGAAGATTAGCAAGCATAGAGGGCTTTGTAAGGTCGTTGATAGCTACTACATCGTAACCTTCAGCACCGAACATCTGACGGAAAGCAAGACGACCGATACGGCCGAATCCGTTAATTGCAACTTTAACCATGGGAATATACCTCCTAAAATTTTTACGACTATATTTTAACCTATAAGATTAAAATTTGCAAGTATTTCGTTTAATTTTTAACAATATTTAAGGTCTTTTTTCAAAAGTTCTCCAATCTGTACTAAAAAGATTACCATAAAGGTTGGTTTTAGTGCAAAATTACAGCAGGGAAATAAGGCTTTCGGCGCACTTAATGCCATCAACCGCGGCCGACATAATTCCGCCTGCATATCCTGCACCCTCTCCCGCAGGGAAAACGCCATCAATACTAACCGAGGTTAAGTTCTCGTTTCTGACCATTCTGATAGGGCAGGAACTTCGGGTTTCGGGCCCTGTAAGAAGCGCACCCTTGTCGGCAAAACCATTAAGCTTTTTATCGAGTGCTGTAATTCCAAGCTTTAAAGAACTATTTATAAAGTCGGGGAACAGCTTGTTCAAATCGGTAAATACGGCTTGTGGTTTAACGGTAGCCTCAACCTGAGGCGCAGTATCTTGGCCGAAAACATATCCGCCAACTGTTTGTACGGGAACACCTTTGCCACCCGTAATATTATATGCTGCCTCTTCAATTTTCCTTTGAAGCTCAACACCGCTTAGCAAATCCTCCGGCAGGTCTTCGGGTAAAACCTCGGTTAAAACGGCGCTGTTGGCATTTTTTCCATCTCGCGCGGCATAGCTCATACCGTTTACTGCAATTTTCCCATTTTCGCTGGAAGCATTAACCACATAACCGCCGGGGCACATACAAAATGTATAAACACCTCTGCCGTTTTCAAGGTGAACTGCCAGCTTATAGCTTGCATTAGCAAGTGCGGGGTGTTCGGCAAAATCTCCGTAAAGGGCGTTATTAATATTTTTTTGTAGGTGCTCAATTCTAAGCCCCATAGCAAATGGCTTTTTAACCATATTAAGCCCAATATCTCTAAGCATATAAAGGGTATCCCGCGCCGAATGTCCAATAGCAAGAATTATCCTTTGGCAGTGCAGGGTATAGGTTTCGCCGTTTTGCTTTTTAATGTATAAAGAGCAAACCGAATTATTGTTAGTATTAATGCTTTCAAGCCTTTCGCCAAAACGAACCTCGCCACCCAATGCAATAATTTTGTTTCGGATATTCTTTATAACAACAGCCAAAACATCGGTACCAATATGTGCCTTAGCATCGGTAAGAATGTTATCATCGGCACCGTTTTCGTTAAAGATTTTTAAAACCTCGCGGCACCTTATATCACTAATTCCGGTTGTAAGCTTGCCATCCGAAAAGGTGCCTGCGCCACCCTCACCGAATTGAACGTTAGATTCGGCATCAAGCTTTCCGCCTCCCCAAAAGGCATCAACCTTCTTTTGCCTTGTGTCAACATCATCGCCGCGCTCAATAACAATGGGGCAAAGTCCGGATTTCGCCAGCGTGTATGCTGCAAAAATCCCTGCAGGCCCAAAACCTACAACAATGGGGCGCATATCAGCTACAGCCTTCTTATATTTATAAACGGGCTCGGTGTACAATTTTGAATTTTTAATTCTTTTAAGTGCAATACTTTCGTTTTCAACCTCAAGAAGCAGCGAACAACAAAAATGCACATCATTTTTTCGCCTTGCATCAACCGATTTTTTATACAGCTTTGCCGATTTAATTTTAACACCTTTAAAATTAATAGCGCCTAAAAGATTAGAAAAATCGGTATCAAGAGGTAATTTTATATTGGGAACTAAAATCATAATGAATTTACCGCGCTTTCCGCAGCCATAGCGCCACTGGCCCAAGCCCAGGATAGATTAAATCCACCGCAGTCGCCATCAATATCTAAAATTTCGCCAGCCGCAAAAAGGTTTTTATGGCTACGACTCATAAGAGTTTTGCTGTCAAACTCATCGGTAGAAATTCCGCCTGCACTAACCTGAGAATTTAAAAATCCCGTGTTAGACAGCACCTTAAATTCAAAGCTCTTTAACGCTTCGGCAATTTTTGTATAGTCGCTGTCATTAAGCGAAGCTACACTGTCGCTAAGCTTGTATCCACAGTATTTAAGCACAACCTGAGCCAGCCTTTTATTTATAGAGCCAACAAAAAACTCCTCAAGGCTTCTGTGGTGTAAAAGCTTGGCGCGTTCCTTAATTCTATTAGTCAGTTCGAAAACCTCGGTGTCGGGGTAAAAATCAAGGCTAACGGTGTAGCCCCTCTCATCTCTTGCGCTTTGTCTTGAAATTTGTAAAATTGCGGGGCCCGAAAGTCCGTAATCGCAAAACAGCACCTCATCGGTAAAAGAACAAACAACCTTTTTGCCGCAAAGCAGGGTGGCCTTTGCTGTGGCCTTAATGCCCTTTAACTGTTTTACATAGTCGGTTTCGGTTTTAAGCTGAACAAGGGAGGGGGAAACCCTAACAGTTTTAAAGCCCCTGTTTTTAAGAAGCCTGAAAACATTTCCAAATGAGCCAACCTTATCTCCGCCAGAAAGCAGACCCGTGCATAGAATAAGTGCCCTAGCTTTTACGGTGCAGTTATTTGACTTTAAAGTATACTCCTTGCCTAAGGATATATCTTCAATTTTGCAACCAAGTACCGTATTAACCCCAATTCTATCGCATTCAAAGCGCAGGGCATCGACAACCGATGCCGCCTGTAGGGAGGCTGGGTAAACCTTATCGCCCTCATTTACAAAATCAACACCAACGGTGTAAAAGAAAGCCCTTATTTCTTCATATCCAAAACGGTTAAAAGCGTGTTCGCAAAAGGAAGAGTTTTCTCCGTGAAAACGGCTAAAATCAAGGTTTAAATTTGTAATGTTACAGCGGCCGTTTCCGGTGGTTATTAACTTTTTACCAACCCTGTCTAGTGCCTCAAAAATATAAACAGACAGGTTGGGGTTAAGTCTTTTAGCCGTTATAGCAGCAATAAGGCCCGAAGCCCCGCCACCCAGAACAGCGATATCAGCAGTATAGTTCATTCTAACTCCTAAAATTTGAATATTATTCCAACAACAGCACCAATAGCAATGTATACTATCGGGTGCTTTTTAAATTTTAAAATTCCAAAAAGCAAAACAGCAAAAAGCGCTAATGCTTTAAGGTTGAATATTTCTAAAAGTGTGCCCCCTGCAAGGTTTATAAGAAGGGGAGAAACCATTGAGGTGAGCGACACAAAAAGCATACCTATAACCGCAGGGTGCAAAACATAAAAGGTGCCTTTTACCAGCGCATTTTCACGGAATTTTTGTAAAAAGCCTGCAATTATCATAATTATAACCAGACTTGGAAGTACAAGCGCAGTTGTCGCAATTAATGAACCTATAGGTCCTGCCGTTGTAAAACCAACATAGGTTGCCATATTAATTCCAATGGGGCCGGGGGTAGATTCCGAAACAGCAATCATATTAGAAAGCTCGGCGGTAGTAAACCAAGGGTACTTTTCGGCCATATCCATAAGGAAGGGAATGGTGGCAAGACCGCCACCTACCGCAAAAAGACCGGTTTTAAAGAATTCCCAAAACAGAAGCAAATAAGTCATTTACTTTGCCTCCTTTTTGGCAGATGTCTTATCAAGCAGTCGCTTGGCAATAACACCAATAACAGCACTTACTATTATTACAATAATCGGCGAAGCGTTAAGGAAGAACATAGCAAGAAAAGCACCAAGAGCAATGCCAAAGGTTAAAGCATCCTTAACCCCTGTCTTCATAAGTTTAAGTATAGCCTGAATAACAAGGGCGCAAACAGCAACACTTATTCCTGCAAAAGCACTGTTGGCAATTTCGTTACCTGCAATAAGCTTTAAAACCGAAGCTAAAAGTGTGATAATTATAACCGAAGGGGTAACAACACCCAGAGTTGCAAAAATTCCACCTAAAATGCCCTTGCGTTTGAAACCGATAAATGTGGCGGTATTAACCGCAATAATTCCGGGTGTGCATTGGCCAACGGCAAAATAGTCCATTATTTCTTCCATGGTTACATATCCGCGTTTGTTAACAAGCTCGCGTTCCAACATTGGAAGCATAGCGTATCCGCCGCCGAAGGTCATAATTCCAACCTTAAAAAAAAGGCCGAAAAGTATTAGCAGTTCTTTCATTTTTTCTCCTTATAAATTCTAATAACTCTGGCTTTACCATTTTCCACCGTAAATTCGGTTTCATAACCCGAATAAAGCATTTTGTAAATTCTCTCTGCCGTGTTTTGGTAGGCTGGCCTTGGGTCCTCGGCAATAATCTCCTTTATTCCTTCCAGCACATTGGCTTCAATACCCGATATATCGCAGTCATCTAGGTCAACGCTTAACTGTATTCTTGGTGCCAAGCTTAAAAATCCATCGGTCGCATTGGGCTTGGAATCAGCATAGGGAATATAAGGCTTAATATCAAAAATCGGGGTACCGTTCATAAGGTCAGCTCCCGAAATGTGAAGCACGGGGCCAAGACTATCGGTATATTCAATGCTGTCAAGTCTAACGCAGGAAAGCCCTAAAGAATTGGGCCTAAATGGCGAACGGGTTGCAAAAACACCAACCCTTTTATTTCCGCCAAGCCTTGGCGGGCGAACTGTGGGGGACCATTCTTCACGAACAGCTTCACTGAATTGCCAAATTATCCAAATATGTGAAAAGCCTTCAAGCCCCCTAAAGGCTTCGTTTACTCGGTATTCTTGTTCGAAAACAATGGTTGATTTAACAGCATCACAAAGGCCGCTTTGTCTTGGAATACCAAATTTGTCGCTGAAACCGTTTCTGATTTCGGCTATTTTTTTAATCTGCATGTTGTTTTTCATAATCACGCAACCTATATTACTTAATATGTCAAATACAGTATATAGTTTTCATATTAGAAATGCAATATTTTTCAAAAAAATGCCTGTTTTTTATTGCAATTAAAAATAATAGGAATATAATATAAAGAGGTAAAAGGTCGAAATGTGGGGGCGATACAATGCATAAACTGAACTCAAATATGACCGAAGGACCGCTTTTTGGAAAAATGCTTAACTACACAATACCATTAATTTTAACGGGTGTATTGCAGATTTTTTTCAACGCGGCAGACCTTGTTATTGTTGGGCAGTTTGGCGCATCTAAAAGCAATGCTGTTGCAGCAGTTGGCTGTACGGCAGCCATAACTGCACTTATGACAAACTTCTTTATAGGTTGTTCCGCGGGAAGCGGAATCACAGTAGCACATGCCCTTGGTGCCAACCAAAAAGAAGCTGTGCACAGGGCTGTTCACACAATTATTCCTTTTGCGGCTATCGGCGGTGCAATACTGTCGGTGCTTGGCATTTGTTTGTCGGGGCCTTTATTAAAGCTTATGGATACACCCGAAAACATTCAGGGCTTGGCCACCGTTTATATGAGCATAATTTTTGCAGGTATGCTGCCTAATATGGTGTTTAATTTCGGCGCAGCAATACTAAGAGCAACGGGCGAATCTAAAAAACCGCTTTACTTTCTTACCATTGCGGGAATAGTTAATGTTCTTCTAAACCTGCTTTTTGTTATTGTATTTAATTGGGATGTTGCGGGTGTTGCGGTTGCAACTGTTATTGCACATTTGCTTTCGGCAATAATGGTAATAGTATCACTAATAAGGCGAGACGATGCCTGCAAGCTTAGTATTAAAAAAATTAAAATATACTCCGAACCCCTTAAAAAAATCTTTCGTCTGGGTGTTCCGGCGGGAATACAGTCCAGCCTTTTTTCTGTTTCAAATGTAATGATTCAGTCATCCATAAACTCGCTTGAACTTACATTTATTGGTGTAGTAGCAGGTAATGCCGCTGCTCAGAATATACAAAATTTTGCATTTGCAACAAATAATGCTTATTATCAAACAGCTATGAACTTTGCAGGGCAAAATGTAGGCGCCCAAAAATACGACAGAGTAAAGAAAATCACGCATATTTCTTTGGCTATGACTGCAATCAGCGGAATAATTATTGGTGTAGTAATGACATTTTTCCGTGAACCGCTTGTCAGCCTATATGTAACCGATTCCCCTGAAGCTGTAAAATGGGGAATGATTAGAATGGTATATATTTGCCTGCCGTTTGCCATTGGCGGACTTATGGATATTTCAACAGGTATTCTTAGGGGTATGGGGCTTTCGGTATTCCCAATGTTTGCCTCAATTTTCGGAATATGTGTGTTACGCGTAGTGTGGATATTTACAGTTTTCCAAATTCCTGCTTATCACACACCCCAGTGCCTTTGGTTTTCTTATGCGGTTTCCTGGATACTAACATTTGTAATTCAGTATGTAATGCTTACGATTTTACTAACAAAGAAAATAAAAGAGCAAAACAAAGTTGGAGAGGTTCAAAATGCAGGTTAATCTTCACACCCATACCTTCCGTTGCGGCCATGCAACAGGCACTCTGGAAGAATACATAGTAAGAGCAATAGAAAACGGTATAAAGATTTTAGGTTTTTCCGAGCACGCACCTTTTCTGTTTCCAAACGATTTTCAGTCGGGCTACAGACTGAAGGTTGAAGAAGCACAGGATTATTTTGCAGAGATTAGTGCTCTTCGAGAAAAATATAAAAACAAGCTGACTATATATATTGGCTTTGAAATGGAATATTATCCGCTCTATTTTAATGATATGCTTAAAACCGCAAAGGAGATTGGGGCTGAGTATCTTATTTTAGGCCAGCACGCAATTAAAAATGAATATCCAAGCGGCAAATATACCACAGGACAGTATAAAACTACAGCTGAGGAGCTGACAGAATATGTAGACTGCATAGTGGAAGGTATAAAAACTGGAGTTTTCACATATATTTGTCATCCCGATAATATTTCTTCAGATTGCGATATACAGCACTATAATGCCGAAATGACAAGGCTATGTCAGGCCGCAAAGCAACATAATATTCCTGTTGAAATCAATTTTTATGGTATACGTGACCACCGCAGATATCCTGATGAACATTTTTGGGAAATTGCTGGCAGGGTGGGCTGCAAGGTGGTTTACGGCTTCGATTCTCACGATACTCCTTCGGCATTCGATGGAGATTCTATAGCTGTTGCTGACGAGCTTGTCAAAAAGTATAACCTCCAACTTGTTGAAAATCCCGAAATTATAAAAATTGGTTAATTGTGTTGATTAAAGTGCCAATATATGCTATAATAGAAATACAAAAGAGGTGGTTTTATGAGCAAAAATTATGTTATTACAATAGGACGCGAATTCGGCAGCGGCGGAAGTGAAATCGCTGCTAAGGTTGCAGAAAAGCTGGGTATAAAATTTTACGATAAAGAGCTTATTGCCCTTGCTGCAAAAAACAGCGGCATTAGTGAAGATGTTTTAACCGATGTAGATGAAACTGCTGCAAACAGTTTTCTCTATGCACTGTCTTCGGGCGCATTTGCAGGAAGTACGGTATTGAGTTCGGGCGTGGCTTCACTCCCTGTAACCGACAAGGCGTTTATGGCTTGTTCACAGGTTATTAAGGATATTGCCGATAATGAGTCTTGTGTAATTGTTGGTCGTTGTGCCGAATCAATTCTTGCCGAGAGGGAGAATGTGCTTTCGATTTTTATTCATGCAGATATGCCTTTCCGCGTTGAACGCATTATGAAGGCCAGAAACCTCAGTAAAAGCGAGGCCGAAAGCCTCATAAAGAAAATGGACAAAAAAAGAGCGGCATACCACAACTATTATGCCGATACCCGTTGGGGTGCACGCAGCGCGTATGATTTTTGTCTTAACAGCACAATCGGTATTGATACCATTGTTGATATTATAGTAAACTCAGCAAAGAATATCATTAAATAATTTTCACTAAACCCCACTGCCTTTCGTAATATATATTGCGGAAGGCGGTGATTTATTGATACAAAAAAGAAGGAATATTCGGCTTCGCATAAGCCGAATATTAATTTTCATTTTAACTATTAGTTTAATTCTTTCGGCCTTTACCGTTTATCTTGATTTCAGGCTTCGTGCTGTTGTAAAAGTTTTTGCAAAAAGCGCTGTAAAAACGGTGGTTACCAATTGTGCCAACAAGGCTTCCCTTAAAGCACTCGGCGAGCTTGGTGTAGATTATTCCGAAATTGCAAAAATCAGCCGAAATGAAGCGGGGCTTGCTACTTCAGTGGAGATTGATTCAGCCACAGCTAATATGGTAAAGTCCCATATTACAAATGAAATCGCAAAGCAACTTGAATCTCACGAAAAAGTGAATTTTTCAGTGCCCGTTTTCGCCGCATTCGGCATTTATTATACAGCACTAAAATGGCCAAGACTTAACTATACAGTACATATAACAACCACCGTAGTATCCGATTTTAAAAGTAGCTTTCAGGGCGCAGGAATAAATCAGGTGCTTCATCAAATAATGCTTACAGTAGGGCTTGAAAGTGATATAGCGGTTCTTGGCGGAAATACCGAACAGCTTACCACAACAAGCTTTATTATAGCCGAAACGGTTATTGTCGGCGCCGTACCCGAAGCGTTTACAAGCGTTGGCCATGCAACCGATGAGGTTATGGAAGATATTTTTGATTTTGGGGCATCATTACCCCAATAAAGGAGATTAAAATGGACTTTAATCAGGCTAAAATAAGGGCAGAGGAGCTTACTAAACTTATTCGTTACCATAATGAAAGGTATTATAATGAAGACTCGCCTGAAATTTCCGATTATGAATACGATATGCTGAACCGTGAGCTCAGAGCCTTGGAGGAGCAGTTCCCTAAGCTTCGCACAAGTGATTCTCCAACCCAAAAGGTTGGTGGAGCGGCTGCACGCCTTTTCACACCGGTTAAGCATACTGTTAAAATGGAAAGCCTGCTAGATGCCTTTAGTTTTGAAGAACTCCACGCTTTTGATAAAAGGGTAAACGATGCAGTTGGCACTACCACATATTCGGTAGAGCCAAAAATTGATGGACTTTCGGTTTCGCTGGAATATTCGGGCGGTAAGCTTGTGCGCGGTTCAACCCGTGGTGATGGCGAAACAGGCGAAGATGTAACCGCCAACCTTTTAACCGTTAAAAGCATACCCAAAACAATAAATTTCACAGGGGAATTAGAGGTTCGTGGCGAGGTTTATATGTCCCGCGAATCCTTTTCAGAACTTGTGCGCCGCCAAGAGCTGTTGGGTGAAGCCCCCGCTAAGAATCCCCGTAACGCCGCGGCAGGCTCACTAAGGCAAAAGAATTCTAAAATTACAGCCGAACGCAAGCTTGATATATTTGTATTTAATATTCAGCGTATAGAGGGCAAAACTTTATCTTCCCATATAGAATCTTTGAATTTCCTCAAGGAACTTGGCTTTTCGGTGCTTCCAACCTATAAAAAATGTGGCTCAATGGATGAAGTAATTGCCGAAATACAGCGCATTGGCAACTCCAGGGGAGACCTGCCCTTTGATATTGATGGCGCAGTAGTTAAGGTAGATACCTTTTCCCTTCGAGATGAAATGGGAAGCACGGCAAAATATCCTAAATGGGCAATAGCCTACAAATACCCGCCCGAGGAAAAGGAAACCAGGCTTTTAAAAATTGAAATTAATGTTGGCAGAACGGGTGCGCTTACGCCTACCGCCGAATTTGAACCAATACAGCTTGCAGGAACAACCGTTTCCCGCGCGGTGCTTCATAATGAGGATTTCATTAAAGAAAAAGGCATCTGCATAGGAGATACCATAATTGTCCGTAAGGCAGGCGATATTATCCCCGAGGTTGTGGCTGTTAAATCCCATATTCCCAACTCTACACCCTTTTTAATGCCGCACACTTGCCCTTCCTGCGGTGGCCCCGTATTCAGGGAAGAGGGCGAAGCGGTGCTAAGGTGCACAAATGCAGAGTGCCCCGCACAAATGCTTCGCCACCTAATTCATTTTACCTCGCGTGATGCAATGGATATTGAAGGTCTTGGCCCCGCCGTTTTAGAGCAACTCAGTGATAAGGGCTTAATTAAAGATATAACCGACCTTTACACCCTTAAAACGCAGGACTTTGCATCCCTTTATAAAAATGGTCAAAAGTCGGGCGAGAATGCTGTTGCGGCTATTGAAAAATCTAAGGAAAATCCGCTTTCCAGGCTTATTTTTGCGCTTGGCATCCGTCATATAGGAAGTAAAGCCGCAAAGCTTGCAGCCGATAATTTTAAGGATATTGATGCAATGCTTAGCGCCACAAAAGAAGATTTTGAAGCAATAGATGGTTTTGGCTCCATTTTAGCCGAAAGCATATATGAATTTTTATCTCTTGAATCCACAAGAGATATGATAGAAAAGCTTAAAACTTTGGGTCTTAATATGACCGAGCCTAACAGTGTTGTTGATACCCGTTTCGAGGGTATGACCTTTGTGCTTACGGGCACACTTCCTACCTATTCGCGCCAAGAAGCATCGGCAATAATCGAAAGCTTCGGTGGAAAAACCTCTTCTTCGGTTTCAAAGAAAACCACCTATGTGCTGTCGGGTGAAGCCTCCGGCTCCAAGCTGGACAAGGCAAATGCACTCGGTATAGAGGTAATAGATGAAGCAAAGTTTAATGAAATGATAAAATAAAAAAACGGATGAATCATCCGTTTTTTTTATTTTATATTTATCTTTTACCGCTTTTTTTCTTAGCCTTGGGTGCTTTTTTATCGGAATGATTTTTCCAAACAACCCAAAGGGGAGCAGATATAAACAGAGAAGAAACACAACCCGAAACAAGACCAAATGCCATGGGAATTGCAAAGCTACGAAGCGAGGTAAGACCAAATAGCTCGGCAACAACAATAATCATAACAACGGCAGAGAAGGTTGTAAGTGTTGTGATAAAGGTACGAACCTTAACAACATTCAAGCTTTCGTTAACAAGCTCTGCAGTGGAAGCGGTGGGGTTGATACCTTTGTTTTCGCGAACGCGGTCATAAATAACGATGGTGTCGTTAAGCGAATAACCAAGAATGGTAAGAACGACCGCCATAAAGTTAGAGTCGATTTGTAAACCGAAGATTATGCAGGTAAAGAATGCCACCAACACGTCAAGGAAAAGTGAGGCGAACGCTGTGATACCTGCCGATACACCGCCAATCTTACGGAAACGGATTCCAACGTAAAGAATAACTAAAGCGCCTGTAAGAAGCACGGCAGCTAAGCTCTTTGCAAAAAATGCGCCTGCAACACTGGGGTTAACCGAGTTGGAGTCGTAAAGCTCAAAGGTGTTCTCTTTATATTCATCGGTTAAAGCCTTTGCAAGGTTTTGCTGAGCTTCGTTAGAAAGTGAATCGGTACCAACTAAGGTAATAACAATTTTCTTGGTGTCATCAGCAAGACCGGAGCTCTCGCTGATTTCAACATCCTTGCCAAGAGTCTTTTCAATTAAAGCCTCGGTAGATTTGTAATCAAGCTCGCCTGTGTAGGAATAGGTAATACGGGTACCACCCTTAAAGTTGATGTCAAGCTGAACACCAAAAATTGCAGTAAGGATAATGCCGATTACCATAAATACAGCATATCCAATAAGAACGGGCTTAAATGCCTTGTTAAAATCAATATTAAACTTAAACATTCTTAGCACCTCCGTAAAAAGCAGCTTTTCTGAAAATCTTCACGCGAGAGATGCTCTTAACCATAAGTCTGGAGCAAAGTACGCCAAGAATAAGGTTGAATATTGTACCAACGAGCAATGTGTAACCGAAGGAGTAAATTGAACCTGTAATAGTTGTGCCGAAGAGTGCGAAGATGGGGGAGAGAAGGGTTGTAAGAATACCTTCCGAACCAAATGCGCCCATAAGAACAAGCGATACAATAACAATGGTAACGTTACCATCGATAATTGCGCTTAAGCTGTTCTTGTAGCCTGCGGCAATAGCTCCATCAATGGTTTTACCCTTAGCAAATTCTTCTTTTATACGCTCAGCCGCAATAACGTTTGCATCAACACCAACACCGATAGAAAGGATGATACCTGCAATACCGGGAATGGTAAGTGTGAAACTGTCGAATGCGGTGATATAGCCGGAAATACAAGCTATCATAGCAGCTACCTGGCCAAGAAGTGCAATAGAAGTAACAACGCCAAGTAAACGGTAGCGTAAAATCATAAGTAAGCAGATAAGAGCAAATGCACAGGAACCTGCAATAACCATTACGTTAAGTGCATCGGCACCAAGGGTGGGGGAGATGATTTGCATTTTGCTGTCATCAACAGTAAGTGCAAAGGGAAGCGCACCTGCATTAATTTGGTTTGCAAGTGAAGCGGCTTCTTCAGCACTAAAGTCGCCCGAAATCATAGCCTCGCCTGTGGTGATAGCCTCGTTAACCTTGGGGCTTGAAATCATTTGGTCATCCATCCAAATAGAAATGGTGCTGCCAACGTTAGAAGCGGTAGCCGAAGCAAACTTAGCTTTACCTACAGCGTCAAACTTAAGGCTTACATAGTGGCCAACAGATGCCTCATAAGCATAGGTTGCCGAAGCAATATTTTTACCTTCAACCAAAACTGTATCCTTGCTTGTGCCCTTGCAGAAGGTAAGGGTAGCAGTTTGACCTAACTTTGCAACCTCTTTTGCAGGGTCAAAGTCGGTCTGGTCGGAAGACCAGGGGAAACGAACAATAATCTGGTGTGTGGAATTATCGGTGTAAACCTCATAGTCGGTAATGTTGTTGCCAACAAGTCTGGTTTCGATAATTGCCTTGGCCGATGCCATATCACTGTCTGTGATTTTTGCATCTTCAATATCGGGAGAGAAAACTGCTTCAACACCGCCGCGAATATCAATACCCCAGCGGATATCGTTTGCGCCCTTGAAATAGATATTTCTGGTGTCGCCATAGTAGCTGTCAATTCCGAAGAATGCTGTGTAGGTAAGTGCAAGTATCAGCGCGAAAATCACGAAAAATACCCACTTGCCTGTCTTTTTTGCTTTCATTGGGTTAACCTCCGGTTTATTAATAACTATTATATTATAATACTGTTGTCTAATAAAGTCAACGAGTATCTACTTAAGAAGTTTTTCGAGCGCGGCATATCTTACAGCCACACATAATACCTTTGCCGCAGTGGCAAGCTCATCAACTCCGGGGAAGGAGGGGGCAATTCTTAAGTTGCTGTCCTTTGGGTCCTTTCCATAGGGGAAGGTAGCACCGGGTGTTGTAATTATAAGACCGGCTTCGCGGCACAGCTCGCCAACACGTTTAGCACAGCCATCAAGCACTTCCATACTTATGAAATAACCGCCGCGGGGCTTGGTCCAGGAAGCAATACCGGTATCGCCTAAGGCCTCTTCAAATTGCTTAAGACAAGCTTCAAACTTGGGTCTTAAAATATCGCCGTGCTTTTTCATCTGGCCAAGAAGCGCCTCGTATGTGGGGAACATTCTTGTGTGTGAAAGCTGGTTAAGCTTATCGGGACCAATGGTCTGAACGGTCATTCTGGCCTTTATAAGCTTCATATTGTAAGGGGAACAGCCCATTGCTGCAATACCTGCACCGGGGAATGTGATTTTAGAGGTGGATGTAAACTGGAATACCATATCCTCTTTGCCGCATTTAACACATTCATCATAAATGTTTAAAAGCTTATCGGTTTCTTCGTAAAGGTCGTGAATTACATAAGCGTTATCCCACATAAGCCTAAAGTCCTTTGCGGCAGGCTTCAGCGCTGCAATCCGCTTAACAGTTTCATCGCTGTAGGTAATTCCAAGCGGGTTGGAATACTTGGGAACGCACCACATACCCTTAACAGCAGGGTCCTTAACAAGCTCTTCAACCGCATTCATATCAGGGCCTGTTTCGGTGCACTTTACGGTAATCATTTCAATGCCGTAGTATTCGCAAATACCAAAGTGACGGTCATATCCTGGGGCGGGGCACAAGAACTTAACCTTGCCTTGCTTTACCCAAGGTTCATCGCCAAAGCCCGTAACCATACCTTGTGTAATAACATCAAACATAAGGTTGAGCGAAGCGTTGTTGCCGCATATAAGATTATCGGCATCCATACCCAGCACCTTTGAAAATAAAGCCTTCATTTCATTAAGGCCGTCAAGTCCGCCGTAGTTGCGGCAGTCGGTGCCGTTTTGGGATTTATAACCACTGTCCTTATTTACTAAAGTTAAAAGGTCATCGCTTAAATCAAGCTGGTCTGCGCCCGGCTTTCCTCTGGACATATCAAGCGATAATTTTGCGCCCTTAATCTCTTCGAATTCCTGCTTTACGGCATTGAATTCTACACTTAGGGCATCCCTATTCATAGAGAGATAATTTGCCATTAATTTGCCTCCAAAAAATATTATCGGCTTATTATATCACTTTTCGCTCTTTATTTCAAGAAAATGTTATATATTTTATAATAAAATTAAGTTTACTCCTTAAAAAATAAAGTGCGACCCTGCATACCGCAGTAAAAACGGCTAAAACCGATATATCAACCACTACCAATGCACCCAAAACACCTTGACAAGCAATAAATATAGTGGTATCATATTAAATGATATTTGTGGGAATATGTTTTTAATTTGAGCTTTGGCGGGCTCAGATTATAAAACTTTCTTAATAATCCGAGGTAAAACTGCAACCTCGCAAAATAAATGCTGTTTAATATAAAGGAGGTGCATCTAAGGTGCCCAACAACCCAATGTTTTATGTAATTATAGGCATCATCGCAGTATTACTTGCTGTTGTCTTTTTCCTTTTAGGTATTGCGTTTAGAAAAAGCAAGGCCGAAAAGACCATCGGCTCGGCCGAAAAAGAGGCTAAAAGAATACTCAGCGATGCTATCCAAAATGCCGAAACCCGTAAGAAAGAGCTGCTAATGGAGGCTAAGGATGAAGCTCATCAGCTCAGAACCGAAACCGACCGCGATTTACGCGAGCGCAGAAGTGAGGTTCAGCGTCAGGAACGCCGCCTGCAGCAAAAGGAAGAAACCCTTGATAAGAAGATTGAAAACTTTGAAATCAAGGAAGAGAATATTGCTAAGCGTGCAAAAGAGGTTGAAGAAAAGCTTCAGGAAAGCGAACAAATCAAACGTAGCCAGCTTGAAATGCTCGAAAGAATTTCGGGCTATTCCAAGGAACAGGCTAAGGACTATTTGCTTTCGGTTCTCGATGGTGAGCTTACCCACGCTAAGGCAATGAAAATCAGTGAGTTCGAACAAAGAACCAAGGAAGAGTCCGATACAATCGCCCGTGAAATTATTTCCCGTGCAATTCAGCGTTGTGCTGCTGACCATTCTTCAGAAGTTACTGTTTCGGTTGTTCCTCTACCTAACTATGAAATGAAGGGTAGAATAATCGGTAGAGAAGGCCGCAATATTCGTGCCCTTGAAACCGCAACAGGTGTAGACCTCATTATTGATGATACACCCGAAGCTATCACAGTTTCCAGCTTCGACCCAATTCGCCGCGAGGTAGCAAGGCTGTCCCTTGAAAAGTTAATTACCGATGGAAGAATTCACCCTGCCCGCATTGAAGAAATGGTTACCAAGGCTCAAAACGATGTTAACAATACCATCAAGCGCGAGGGCGAGCGTGCAATGCTCGAAGCAGGTATTCATAACCTGCACCCCGAAATTGTTAAGCTTTTAGGTAAGCTTTACTATCGTACCAGCTATGGCCAGAACGTTCTTAACCACGCTTTAGAGGTTTGCCATTTATCGGGTATTATTGCTGCCGAGCTTGGCGAGAATGTAACCCTTGCTAAGCGCGCAGGCCTTCTTCACGATATTGGTAAGGCCCTAGACCACGAGCAGGTGGGTACACACATTCAGCTCGGTGTTGAGGTGGCTAAAAAGTATAAGGAAAGCGAAGATGTTATCCACGCTATCCAAGCTCACCACGGCGAGGTTGAAGCCAAAACCGTTATTGCTTGTATCGTGCAGGCAGCCGATGCCATTTCTGCAGCCCGCCCGGGTGCTAGAAGAGAAAATATCGAAAGCTATATCAAGCGCCTTGAAAAACTTGAGGAAATCGCCAATTCCTTCAGCGGCGTAGAAAATTCTTTCGCTATTCAGGCAGGCCGTGAGGTTAGAATCGTTGTTAAACCCGAGGTTATCAGCGATGACCAAATGATTATCATTGCAAGAGATATTGCAAACAAAATCGAAAACGAACTCGAATATCCCGGACAAATTAAGGTTAATGTTATCCGCGAAAACCGAGCTGTCGAT
>JAGBGJ010000047.1 GCA_017936045.1 Clostridia bacterium | reverse complement strand
TACTGCACCGAGTTTATTGTAAACCGTGCTGAGGGCTGCGATAAAGAGCCCGCAGAGCTGCGCAGCTACCTTGAATCTATAGGCGACTGTGTTGTTGTGGTTGATGATGAGGAAATTATTAAGGTTCACGTTCACACCGACCACCCCGGTAATGCTATTGAAAAGGCATTAACCTTTGGTGCGCTGGTTAAACTTAAGATTGAAAATATGTGCGACCAGCATGAGCGCGCAAAGCACGATTCTGAAACCAGAGCCAAGGCCCCTGCAGAAAATGCCGAACGCACCGAAAAGATTAAATCGGTTGCACCCGAAAAGCCCGTTGGCTTTGTATCGGTTGCTGCAGGCGAAGGTCTTAAGGCTTTATTCACCGACCTTGGTGCCGATGTTGTGGTTAGCGGCGGCCAGACCATGAACCCCTCTACCGATGATATTTTACGTGCTATTGAGGCTACCCCCGCCGAAACCGTTTTTGTTTTACCCAACAACAAAAACATTATTATGGCAGCCGAGCAGGCAGTTCCCCTTGCAACACGTAATGTAATTGTTATTCACACAAGAACCATTCCTCAGGGTGTTACAGCAATGCTTAACTTCGACCCCGAGGCTACCGATAACGATAACGCTATCAATATGGGCAACGCTATTGCCAATGTTTCTACCGGTCAAATCACCTTTGCCGCAAGAGACAGCGAATTTGATGGCAAGAAGATTACTCAGGGCGACCTTTTAGCCCTTGATAACGGTAAAATTGTATTCACCGAAACCGACCTTGAGGCCTGCCTTGTTAAGCTTACAAAGCAGCTTGTTAAGGGTGGTTCGGAATTTATGACAGTATTCTACGGTGAGGATGTAACCGAAGAACAGGCCGAAGCCTTTGGCGCTGTTCTTACCGAAAAGTTCGGTGATAAGGTTGAAATCACTATGGTAAACGGCGGTCAGCCTGTATATTACTTCATTATTTCGGTTGAATAGTATTCTTTTTTGACGGAGGTGCCGTTTATGGCTACCGAATCCGACAACATTAGATATTTAAAGGGCGTTGGAGAAAAACGCGCCGTACTTTTCGGCAAACTGGGCATCGACACGGTCGGCGCCCTTTTGCGTTTTTATCCCCGTTCTTACGAAGACTGGAGCGTTATTACTCCTATTAAGGAGGCTCGCGGTCTTGATGCCGTTTGCATTAAGGCTACCGTTATAAGCGAGGTAAAGGAAAACTATATCAGAAAAAATATGGTGCTTTACAAGTTCAGCGTTAAGGACCAAAGCGCCATTATGTCGGTTACTATATTCAACAACAAATATGCCGCCGAAAAAATAAGGGTTGGCGAAGAAATTTTACTTTACGGCAAACTTAGCACCGATTCTTTTTATTTTGATATGTCTTCCCCGCAAATAAGGCCTGTTGGCTTTGATATAATCCGCCCCATTTACTCAACCACAAACGGTCTAACCAGCACAGCCATTGAAAAGGCTGTTAAAACTGCTTTAACCTCGGTTAGAATTGATGAGTTTTTGCCGCGCAGTATTATAGAAAAAAATAATCTTTGCAGCAGAGATTTTGCAATTCGAAACATTCATTTCCCCGAAAGCGCCGAGGCGCTTAAAGAGGCTAAAAGAAGGCTTGTTTTCGAAGAGCTGTTTATGCTTCAGTCGGGACTTTTGCTTATTAAAAATGTAAACCGTGGCATTACCCCTGCGGTTATGCCGAATGATTTTACAAAAGAATTTTGTTCCCTGCTTCCCTTCGAAATAACAGCGGCACAAAAGCGCTGTATTAAAGAGGCTGTTTTGGATATGTCGGCTTCGCGCCCAATGAACAGGCTTATTCAAGGCGATGTTGGCAGCGGAAAAACTGCTGTTGCCATGGCCTGCTGTTTTAATGCGGTTAAAAACGGGTATCAGGCGGCACTTATGGCACCAACCGAAATACTTGCCGAACAGCATTTTAAAACCTTTTCTTTGGTACTTCAGAACACCGATATAAATATTGCCCTGCTAACAGGCAGCCTTACTAAAAAGAAAAAAGAGTCTTTAAAGGCGGCGCTTGAAAGCGGAGGGATAGATATTGTTATTGGCACCCACGCAATACTTACCGATAATGTTTATTTTAATAAGCTAGGACTTGTTATAACCGATGAACAGCACCGTTTTGGTGTTAAGCAACGCGCCGCTCTTAAGGAAAAGGGCAATGCGCCGCACATTTTGGTTATGTCGGCAACCCCTATTCCGCGCACCCTTGCCCTTATTATGCACGGCGACCTTGATGTTTCTATTATTGATGAGTACCCAAAGGGCAGACAGCCGATAGACACATACGCTGTTAACACCTCCTACCGAGAGAGAATATATAACTTTATTAAAAAGCACATTGCCGAAGGCAGGCAGGGCTATATAGTTTGCCCCTTGGTTGAAGAGGGCGAAGAGGAAAGCGCGCTTGTTTCGGCCGAGCAATATTTTGAAGAGCTTAAAGGCGGCCCCTTTGCCGATTATACTTTAGGACTGCTTCATGGTAAAATGAAGCCAAAGGATAAGGATGCCGTTATGCGTAGCTTTTCGGCAGGCGAAATAGACCTGCTTATTGCCACAACGGTTGTGGAGGTTGGTGTTGATGTGCCTAATGCGGCCATTATGGTTATTGAAAATGCCGAGCGTTTCGGTCTTTCACAGCTTCACCAGTTAAGAGGCAGAATCGGTCGTGGCGGTTATAAGTCAAGCTGTATTCTAATTTCAGATTCCGCTTCGGCTAAAGACAGTAGGCTTAGTGTTATGTGCCAAACAATGGATGGCTTTGAAATTGCCGATAAGGACCTTATACTCAGAGGCCCCGGCGACTTCCTTGGAAACCGACAGCACGGTTTACCTGAGCTTCACATTGCAAACCTTGAAAGCGACCTAGCAGTCCTTAGAAGCGCAGGTATGCAGGCGCGTGAGCTATTGGATGCCGACCCGCTTTTAAAGTCTTCGGAAAATGCGGCCTTTAAATCTATGGTAGAAAAGCTGTTATATAAATCAAACGCAAACTAATATTTGGAGTTTTTAATGGAATTTTTAGAAATAGTTTTACATTCGCTAAAACACCCTTTTGTTGAAACCTTAAAAATGTCGCCCATTATATTCTTAGCCTACCTTTTTATGGAGTGGCTTGAACATAGTGGCAGCGATAAACTTGAGGGTGTTTTGAAAAATTCAAAGCAATTTGGCCCTCTTTGGGCTTCGGCCTTGGGTCTTTTACCACAATGCGGCTTTTCGGGCGCGGTGGCAGGTATGTATGCAACCGGTACCGTAACTGTTGGCGCACTGCTTGCGGTTTTGCTTTCCACAAGCGATGAAATGCTGCCCGTAATGCTTGGCGCAGGAATTTCTGCCACAACAATAATTGCAATTTTAATTTTGAAATTTTTTGTTGGTGTTGTTATTGGCTTTACGGCAGATTTTGTACTAAGACGCAAGGGTAAAACCGAAGAGGAGCATATACACGAGTTTTGTGAAATGGAAAGGTGCTCCTGCAAGGATGGTATTTGGATTTCGGCCCTTAAGCACACGCTTAAAATTCTTGCTATTATTTACATTGTTTCGGCGCTATTACATTTCGCGGTTGAAATTACACCTAAGGACACCTTGGTTTCCGTACTTAATTTCCCCGTTATAAGCCAAGTTGTTGCGACACTTATTGGTCTTATTCCTAACTGCGCGGTATCAATTACCCTAACCCAGCTTTATGTTGATTCGGCCCTTGGCATTTCCCCACTGCTTTGCGGATTGCTTGCCAACGGCGGTGTTGGACTGCTTGTGCTGTTCAGGGTTAATAGGAACCTTAAAAACAACCTTTTTATAACCCTAACATTATTCCTGTCATCCCTTGTTTTTGGAACTGTGGCAGGATTTATACTATAAAAATTCACCCCGCGGGTGCGGGGTGAATTTTTTATTCTTCTGATATTTCTATTTCACTCGGTAGCTCCTCTTGTAAAAGCTCTGCAGTTTCATCTCTATCCCAAATGGAGGCAAGCTCTTCCCCTTCGGGGTAGCAGGTTTCTAATGGGTGCTTTTTATTAAGCACAAAAGCCGCCGCAAGATAAATAATAAATAGCGATATGGCCGAAAGCGAAACGGCTGTTCCCAAGGTAAGGCCAGGGGTTTTATAGGTAAAGACTATTTGCGATTCGCCCTCGCCTACGGGAACTGCCATAAAGCCTACATTAACCTTTTCTATATCCACAGCTTTTCCGTTTACCGTGACACTCCAGCCCTTATCGTACGGAACGGAGAAAAATACCAAGGTTTCCTTATCCCTTAAAACGGTGGCGGAAAAACTGTTTTTGCCCTGCTTAAAGCTAACAGCTGAGGTATTATTAAGCTTTTCGGCGGCAGAGGACACCGCGTAATAGGTTGAGGCTGAAGCGCCGCCCTCTTTATTATAATCGTAAATGCTTTTGAACATATGGCCGTATTTTTCTATTTGCTTTGCATCAAGCAAAATGGCGGTTAGCATATGGTCGGCACGGCTGGAACCGCTGAGGTTTTCGCAATACTCGTAATCCATATAATAATCATAAGAAAAGCCATAACCTATAAAGTTATTGTTTTTATAAATATCAAATCCGTTTTGGCTGTTATAGAATTCAAAGCCCGGCATTTCGGTAGTGCCGCTTTCGTCCTCGAAAGGTGTTTCTCCCTGCTGATTAATTAAATACTTAACCGAAAGCAGCGAACGAAGCGAGTAAACAACCGCTTCGGGCCTGCTTGCAACATCTCGCTTTTGGCCGATGAAATTATAAAAATCCATTATAGATGTGGGCACAATGGAATGGAAGGCATTTATACTTGAATAGCCTAAAAACATAGGAGAATTATCCATACAGTGGAAGGTATCTAATCTGAAGGTATCCTTATCCCCTTCGAGCTCCAGCTCGCCCTGAAGTAAATTATCTATAATGAAATCGCTTTCATAGGAATGAGATTTTCCGCTTGCAATAAAGAAGTTTGCAAAGCCAACCGAGAAAATGAGCACACAAATTATTGAGTTCATTAAAAACGCTTTAAGGTTTTTAAGCCTTACTTTAAGCAAAGCGTTAAGAACGACAAGCCCTGCAATGGCAATTGCGCAGGTTACCCAGAAGCGAACAATGTACATTATATTATCGGGTTCGGTAAAGAGCCCTATTTTTATGCCATCTTCACCCGTTTGCGGGAAAAAGCCTATTACTAGGGTTATGATTAAGGTTATAAGGCCAACCTGCTTTGTGCCCTTTGTCCAGTCTAGCTCGCGGTCTTCAACAGCTATAGCGGTAGCCAGTGCCATCATAAGAATTGGCATAAAGAACCAACGAACATAATAAGAACCGTTGAACATATAAAATGCTGAATTTAAAATGGGAACAAAGGCCATTACTGCACAGGTAATTATAATTCTTTTTAACCAGCTTCCCTTTTTTGCCGAACAGTATGTGAATACACCAACCATACTGAAAACCGGCATCCAAGCGCCAAGGGAGGACCATTTAACATCCGCCTGGGGGAACATAACCGGGCGTGCAGGGAGGTCGGGCGGGAAAAAGAAGACCTCGAAAATGTTTGCATATATGCTCTCTTTACCATAAAGCAGGGAGTTCCAGCCAAGATTAATATCCGAAACGCGAGAGTTTTCGGCAATAGCAAGGTAGGAGGGCCAAAGCACTGCAAAGGCGATAAGCACACCGATAATGGCTTCGAAAAAGAGGCAAAAGATTATACTGGCATTAGGGCGTATAGCACGGCTTATAAGCCGAACCACAAAATAGATTATGCCGAAAACCAACATTCCAATAAAGAAGAAATAATTAACAATAGCGCAAACGGCTATCATTACGGCAAATACTCCCCTTTTGTTTTCGGTTACAAGAAGCTCAAAGGACAAAAGCAACAAGGGGAAGAACACTATGGCTTCGTGGAAATGGTTAAAGAAAATATTATATACCGAAAAGCCCGAAAAAGCATAAAGCAGGGCGCCAAGCTGTGCCGTTTCGGTTTTGCGGGTGAAACGACTGATATAGAGATACGCGGTAAGGGCGCTGCAGGCAAATTTAAGTATTAAAAGCGGCCCCATAAAATAGGGTACCCAAGAATTTGGGAAAGGTAAGGTAAGCCAAAAGAATGGGCTTGTTATGGTATAAAAGGTATAAGAACCGATAAAATTTGCGCCAAGGTCGGTTAAAAAGCTCCAGCCAAGCTCGCCATTTCTTATAGCGTTATGGCAAAGCTGATAAAACGGTATTTGCTGAACATTGAAATCCCCAAAAAAGAGGAAATAGCCTTTATCGAACACCATATAGGGGACAAAAAAGCAGGCGGCCGAGACTAAAGCCATAAGGAAAACCCTTAAAGCACCACTATTCTTTTTAACTAATTTATGTTTGGAAGTTATAAAAGACATTTTGCCGCTCCTTGAAAAAATATATTGATATTATAACACTTCGTGGTATAATTATCAATACAAAGAAATAGGTACAAGAGGTATTATATGAGTCATTTTTACGCAATGCTTTCCCGCATGAAGAATATAAATCGCTGGGGTCTCATGAGAAACACCAGAAGCGAAAATTTAAGTGAGCACACCTTAGAGGTTGCCTTTATTGCACACGCGCTGGCACTTATTGGCAACAAGAGGCTGGCAAAAAACTATAATGCCGATGAGGTTGCCGTTGCGGCAATGTTCCACGACACATCAGAAATAATTACGGGAGATATGCCAACACCCATTAAATATTATAATGCCGAAATTAAAGAGGCCTACAAAAAGATTGAAGCCATTGCCGAAGAGCAGCTTGTTGATATGCTCCCCTGTGATTTGAAAGAGGATTTTATCCCCTATTTTAAACCAAGCGAGGATAGTGTGGCACTTATTAAGGCTGCCGACAAAATTTCGGCACTAATTAAGTGTATTGAAGAAATTAAAATGGGTAATATGGAGTTTAATCAGGCCGAAAAATCCACCAAAGCTTCCATTGAAAAGCTTGACTGCGAAGAGGCTAAAATCTTTTGCAAGGAATTTCTAAAGAGTTTCTACCTAACCTTAGATGAACAAAGAAACACCGATAGTTAAAACTATCGGTGTTTTTATATTGGTGCTAAAAAGCTGAGTTGCGGCAGGTTTCTTAAAACCATAAAAGCTATGCTTAATAAAAGCACCAGCAGTATTATTATTTTTTGCGGTTTGGTTAGCCGTAGCTGACCTGTTTTGACATATTTTACCGCCTTATATATTGCAAATATTATAGCAGGCGCCAAGAGTGTTAAAACCAGAATATTGTTTTTCGCCGCGGCTACAAAATCAAGGCTGAAAAGCGCCACAAACATTCGCGTAATTCCGCAGGTGATGCAGTACAGACCTGTGCTTTTATAAATAATGCAGGGCACCGCAAATCCCGTAAACCTAATAAACAGATAATATGCAATACCACTGCCAAGAATTAAGGCGGTTAGGATTAGCAGTTTTTTGAGCCTTATTTTTTGGTTATTCATAGCTTATATTCCCGCTAGACCGCCAAAGGCTAAGGATATTATTGCCGCAATGATTAATGTCATAGGCAGGCCGCGAACGGTATCGGACAGGTTAGATTCGTATATTCTTTGGTTAATCATATAGAACATTAGTGATACCACAGTAAAGCCTATCCCAGAAATTACCGAATAGAGCAAGGCTTGGGGATAGCCTGTTATAAGCTCTGAGCCAAGGTTCATAAGGCAAAGGCCCAAAACCGCGGGCGAGCAGGCCAGCATATTGCCGTTTTCTTTTATGATGCTGTAAATTTTGGGCAAGAACCTTTTAGTGAGTTCGTAAACGCCGAAAATAACAGCACAAATTAAAGCTACGCACACCAGCGCCGACAGGTATTCCAGCTTTAAGGGGGCGAGCACCCACCTTAAAACGGGGTATGTGATGGCGGTGCTGACAAAAAGGAGTGCGGTTAAAACGGCGCAGTCCTTAAGCAATGTGATTACGGGTTTGGTTTTGCTTTTTTCGAGCTCCTCTACACCCAAAAGGCTATGGGTTATGATGTTGTTTGTGAATATTCCCGAAATTAAAAGGGTTATAAATATTTTCATATTGCACCCCTCTTTCCAAGATATTTTACTGCAAGGTTATAAACAATTGTAAGCGCCGCACAAATTAAAAGTGCACCGCCGGGAGTTTTAAAGAATTCTATTGGGGCAAAAAGTTTTGTGTAGATATCTAAGCCAAAAAGACTGCCCATTCCTAACAGCTCCTTTAAAACACCAACCAAGAAAAGGAAGGCCGAACCGAAGCCACCAAGCGTTGCGCCCAGTTTAAGCGCATATAAGGGCAAGGCTTTAGTGTTTTCGTTTATGGGGTGTAGCATAACCGTTGTAAGTGCGATTAGCGGCAAATACAGGGCTATACTTTGGGTTGCATCTTTGAAAAGCATGGTAGAAATCAGGGTTAGTGTGCCAATTACACCAAGCGCAATTATTATACGGACAAAGGGGGCGGTTTTTTCGGTTAAAAACCGACCTAGCAATGGCAAAAGCACCCAGACCGAAGCCACGGTAATAAGCGAAATTACTGCCGCAATTAAGGAAGAAAGGGCAGTGTTGCAAACTGCCGTAAGGGGTACAACGGACAAAATGATTTTATAATAGACTTGCCTATCTTTAAGCATTTACCTCGGCCTCCTTCTTTTGTTTTTTAACACCGAACGGTCTTGTAGCCAAAAGCCTATCTATTACGGGCACAAGCAGGTTCATAATTAAAATACTGTAAGAAACGCCCTCGGGAAGAGATGCGAAAAGTCGAATTATAAGTGTAAAAAGTCCGCAACCAAAGCCGAAAATTATTTTACCCGGTCTTGTCATGGGGCTTGTTACATAGTCGGTTGCCATAAATATTGCGCCAAGCATTACACCACCCGCAGAAACGGCGTAGAACGGGTTTTGGCCAAAGATAAGCGAACCGAAGAAAACTGTTAGAATAAAGCTTAGCGGTATATCTACGGTTATAACCCTGCGGGCTACAAGGTAGGCGCCGCCAAACACAAGCATTATAACCGAGGTTTCGCCAATGGTGCCTGGGCAGGCGCCGAAGAAAACCTCGTTAAAAAGGAAATTCTTACCCACAAGCGGAGTGGCCGAGGCGACTGTATCTGAAAAGGGTTCAAAAAAGGTTGTCATTGCTGAGGGGAAGGCGGCCAGCAAAAACACCCTTGCAGCAATTGCGGGGTTAACAAGGTTTTTGCCCAGCCCACCAAAGGCCAGCTTTGCAACAAATATAGCAAATGCACTGCCCAGCGCGGCAATATAAAGGGGTATGCCCGAGGGGAGGTTGAGTGCCAGAATTAGGCCTGTAACCACAGCGGAAAAATCCCCTACCGTTTGCGGCTTTTTAAGTATAGTGCAGTAAAGCCATTCGGATATAACTGCGGCGGCAACCGTTACAGCCACGGTAACAAGGGCTGAAAAGCCAAATATAACTATACCGAAAAGGGTTGCGGGGGCAAGAGCTATTAAAACATCGAGCATAATGCCGCGGGTATCGTTTTCGGATAAAATATGGGGAGAAATGTTTGTTAAAAGCTTCATCAATATACCTCCGAAATTTATAAATATTTTCCTTTATCAAGACCATCTATTATGGCGGCGATGGCGTGTTCGTTGTTGCTGATCGTTATATAATCGGCCACGACCTTGGCTTCGGGTACTGCATTGGAAACGGCAAAACCCACACCTGCCGATTTTATCATAGAAACATCGTTATTATAGTCGCCAACGGCTATAGTCCTTTTAATATCTATACCAAGCAGTTCGGCCATTTTACAAAGCGCGCCACCCTTTGATGCGCCCTTGGGGATGATTTCATAAAGAGTTCTTTCCGAACGAATAAAGTCAAAGCGGTCGGCTTTGGGGTGGCTGTGCAAAAGCTGAGCCAGGGTATCCATTTGCTCCTGTTCGGTGTGAGCAAAAACAACCTTAATCATACTGTCTTTAATGGCGCTATAATCGCTGTAAAGATTTTCGGCCCCCGTTAATTCGCGAAAACGTACCATGGCCGCGTTATCTTTATAAAAATATATGTTTTCGTTTGTATTAAGCTGAATTCCCATTTGGGGCAGCGCCTGTTCGACAGCCAGCACCAGTTCCTCGGCAGCTTCAGGCAAGCTCATATTCCAAAGGTATTTGCCCTGCTTGGCATCGTAAATTCCTGCCCCGTTAAAACAACCAAATGGTGCATTGGGATTTATGATATTGTATACGTGTGTTGAAATAACTGCAGGGCGGCCGGTAATAAAGGTGAAAAGTCCGCCTTCTGATTTAAAATATTCAATTGCATCAAGGTTCTGCTTAGATACAGTTTTATCACTTTTGTAGAGTGTGCCATCAAGGTCGGTGCAAAAGAGCATACCCTGGAATTTTTTCAAAAGAAACACTTCCGTTTGCAAAATATTTTTTAAATTATACCATAATATAAGTACCTTTGCAAACCTTGTCGAAAAGTTTTTTTATTTTTTTCAAAAAAAGGGTTGCATTATAGTTCTAAGTTGTGTATAATATTATGGCAACCTCGGTTAGCAAATATATCGCGGGATAGAGCAATCCGGTAGCTCGTCGGGCT
>JAGBGJ010000046.1 GCA_017936045.1 Clostridia bacterium | reverse complement strand
GATTACGCAAAATAAAAAGAAGAGCCGAGGTTCAACCTCGGCTCTTTTTCTATGTTTTTTTAAAAAGTTAAATTATACAAATTGCCTTTGCAGTCTGAATAGTAGCAAACCCCGTTTTCAAAGTCTATAAACTCAGGCTCTATCCAAGTTCCGAAGTCGGCAAAAAAATGAACTTCGGTTTGCTGCTTGCTCTTTGTATCAATAAGGCGTATTGCAGGTGGGTTATTTTTGTCATCGCTAAACCCTTCAAGAGAATAGATTACACCATTTTCCATGGTCGCGCCTTGAAGATAGTGCTGGTATTCAATATCAAAGGTGTTAATTATATCGGTTTTTTCAAATGTTACACGCTTTATTCCAAGCGTTTCATCATATACGCCATCCCTAAAAGTGGGCAGAGTAAAAGCAAAAAATCTTGTGCAGGGTTCCTCGTTTCGCATGGTAAAGGCATAGTAAAGTGATTTGTCATAATCTATCACAAAGTTGCCGTAGGGTCTGGCATCGCCTTCTTTAGACTTCCAAACATCATCTTCGGTAAATCCAATTTCAATGGTTTGCAGCAGGGTAGAGGTAAAATCATTGCCGTTGCGCTGCAGTCTATATACGCAGGTAACACCCTTCAGTTTGTTTTCAAAGCCGGCGTGATTATTGTATATGTTTGTGTATAACAGCGGGAACTCATCTTCCTCGCTGTATCGCGTATTACCAAACATTACCGAGTTGCTGTGAGGGTTTATAATGTCAGCCTTGTCCAACTTAAATTCTGCAAGAGGCTTTGTGAAATCCTCTAAAAGATACACCGTACATTCCGACTTGTGATTAAAACGGAATAAATACCCACCAAATACAGCGCCATCCTGACCATATACAATTTTACCAATTTGCTTTATTTCCATAACTATACCTCCATATCAGCATCTATGATTTCTAATTTTACCACACCAGAATCATAATTCCAAGAAAATATATCAATTCAAAATACAATCTAAAAAATATTTCTTTAAGTACAAATCCACTAAGGAGCCCCGCTGGAAATACATACTGATATCGATGCTTTTTATTCGGCGATGAACAGCATACTTAACAGATACAAAGCTCTTAAAAATTCCCCCTAATTTCAGGGGGATTTTTTGTAGATTTTTTTAAAATACTGTGTTATAATATTTAATTAGTGTAGAAGAGGTGAAAGCTATGAGAATGAGAAAGAAAAAGCACGCGGCCGAGCGCCTTAGTGCCTGCAGCAATTTAATTTTGCCTTTAGCAGAACACGAGGCCGATTACCGCAAAGCGGAAGAAAATCCCGCGTATTACGATATAGCCGAAATTTTCGGCAACAATAATCCGCTTCACTTTGAAATAGGCTGTGGAAAGGGCCAGTTTATAGCAGAGCTTGCAAAACGCAACCCCAATGTGAATTATATAGCAATAGAGGTTTGCGATGATGTTGCGGTGCTTGCCTGTGAAAGGGTAAAAAACGCGAACCTTACCAATGTTCGTTTTATGGTTTGCGGCGCAGAATATATACTTAAATATTTCAGAGAATCAACTATCGACCGTATATACCTGAATTTCTCTTGCCCCTACCCCAAAGCCAGGTATGCCAAGCATCGCCTCACTTCGCCCATTTTCCTGCCAATGTACAAGAAGCTGCTTAAAAACGGCGGAGAAATACACCAAAAAACCGATAATATGCACTTTTTCGAGTATTCCATTGAAAAGTATTCGGAATTAGGCTTTATAATGCAAAATGTATCCTTAGACCTGCACAACAGTGGCTTTGAAAATAACATAGTAACTGAATATGAACAGCGCTTTTTAGACCTCGGTCAACCAATTTACAGGCTTGAGGCTGTTAATATAAAGGAGTAATTATAATGACAAAGATTGATATTTTTTCAGGATTTTTAGGGGCAGGAAAAACCACCCTTATTAAAAAGCTTATTAAGGAAGCCTATAAGGGCGAAAAGGTTGTTTTAATTGAAAACGAGTTCGGCGAAATCGGTATAGATGGCGGTTTTTTAAAGGAAGCGGGCATTGAAATTACTGAAATGAACTCGGGCTGTATTTGCTGCAGCCTTGTGGGCGACTTTACAGAGGCGCTCGGCAAGGTTTTAAAGGAGTTTGGCCCCGATAGAATTATTATTGAGCCTTCGGGTGTAGGCAAGCTTAGCGATGTTATCGGCGCCGTTCGCGGAGTAGAAAGCGAAAGCGCCAAGCTTAACGCTAAAACCTGCGTTGTAGATGCCAAAAAGTGCAAAATGTATATGAAAAACTTTGGCGAGTTCTTTATTAATCAGGTGGAACACGCTTCCTGCATTGTTTTAAGCCACACCGCTAATCTTGATGAAGAAAAACTCCATAATTGCATCCACCTTCTTCGCGAGCATAATGGGGAAGCAGTAATTGTTACTACCGATTGGGAAGAGCTTGCAGGCGAGCAAATTTTAGCCGCAATAGAAAAGGAAAACACTCTGGAGCACCATATTCACGAATTAGAGGAAGAGGATGCCTGTCCCGAATGCGGACACCACCATCATCATGGTGAAGAGTGTCATCACAAGCATCATCACCACGAAGAGCACGAGCATCACCATCATCATGAAGAGTGCCACCACGAACACCACGAACATCATCACGAGCACGGCGAAGAATGCACCTGCGGCTGCCACCATGACCACGAGCACCATCATCACCATGCCGATGATGTATTCTCTTCCTTTGGTAAAGAAACCGCAAAGAAATTCGACAAGGCTGAAATTGAAACTATTCTGTCGGCTCTTGAAAACGAAGATAAATACGGTATAATTCTTCGCGCAAAGGGTATAGTTGCAGGCAAGGACGGAAGCTGGCTGCACTTTGATTATATCCCCGGCGAGCCCGATGTAAGAACAGGCGCCGCAGATATTACAGGTCGCCTTTGTGTAATCGGTTCTAAAATTAACGAGTCCGCCATAGCAGAGCTTTTTGGAGTGTAAAATAATGAGAGATTTACCAATATATCTTTTTACCGGCTTTTTAGAGTCGGGCAAAACCAAGTTCATACAGGAAACCTTGGAGGATGAACGCTTCAATGCAGGCGAAAAGACCCTACTCCTTGTGTGTGAAGAGGGTGAAGAGGAATACGATGTTTCCAAAATGCCTTATCAGAATGTGTTTATCCGCACAATAGAAGATAAATCGGAGCTTACCGAAAAGAATATAATAAAATTCTTAAAGGAAACCGATGCCGTAAGAATTATTGTTGAATATAACGGTATGTGGCTTTTAGAAGAACTTTTTAAAGCGCTGCCCCGTTTTTGTGTTATAGCGCAGGAGCTTTGCTTTGTAGATTCCAATACCGCCATAACCTATAACGCAAATATGCGCCAGCTTATGTACGATAAGCTTAAAACCGCCGAAATGGTAATCTTCAACCGCCTGCCGCTGAATGCCGATATAATGCCTCTTCATAAATTAGTGCGCGGCGCAAACAGAGGTTCTAACGTTGCCTATGAATACGAAAACGGCTATGTTAAGTATGATGATATAGAAGACCCGCTGCCGTTCGACATTAATGCCCCGGTTATTGAAATTAAGGATATTGATTATGCACTTTGGTTTCAGGATATGATGACCGATATGCAAAAATATGTGGGCAAAACCTTAAAGTTCAAGGGTATTGTTGCAAGGGACAGCAAAATTCCCGATACCACCTTTGTGGTTGGCCGCCAGGTTATGACCTGTTGTGCCGATGATATTCAGTATTGCGGAATTGCCTGCGATTGGGCGGCTTCCAAAAACCTTAAAACCAACGACTGGGTTATCGTTACTGCCAAACTTTCTGTCGGTAACCATAAGCTTTACCGTTCGCAAGGCCCCTATTTAACCGCAGTAGAGGTAGCAATGACCTCTAAACCCGAAGAAGAAATAGCAACATTTTACTAAAAGTAAACAGCTACTCAACGAGTAGCTGTTTTTTTATAGTTTTCTAAAGTTTTCAATCCTGTGAAATGTTGAATAATTGGCATCGTGATAGTCGTGCGCATTGTTTATTGAGGTTCTGCAAAGGAATATAATATCATCCCCCTCAATTTCAAAATCAACATACTGGAATCCAACCTTTTTCATATCTTCATTGCGTTTATCAATTAAATCACAAACCACATCCCAGCTTTCAAGGTCTTGTGAACTCATAAGAGATAAAAGGTTTCTTCCAAACGCCCGCTCCTCGCAGTCTATTCTTGAAACTATTGAATAGTACTTTTTAGATTCCTCATCATACTTTATCATAAACTTTGCATTGTTGCAGGGCATCTTTATAGAATGAGAATACTCAAGAGGTGCATCGGGGTCAAGTGTGTTAACCTTATAGGCCAAAACCAGTCCGTAAGGCGGGTCTCCCTCCATAATGTTATACCTCATAATGTTTAAAAGCTCGCCCTTCGGGGAAAGGCAAAGTGTACCCTCAATAGTTCCTGCAGCCCATCCGTTTTGAACGGTGCCGGGCCAAGCGGATTTATATGTAAGCGGCTCGGAAAAGCTCCAGTTTTCGGGGTTCAGCAGGTCATCGTTAATATCACATGACATAACCATTGCGGCATGGTAAAAACTGGGATTATCCCAGTTCCCCCACTCAAGCGTATTCCAAATTCTGCCACTATGAATAAAAACGTTTTGCGGATTTTTGTGAACACCGTTGTTTCCGTTTTTTCCGTTAGAGCTACGAAGCAGGCAAACAGGGGTAGAAAACGTTTTGCCGCCATCGGTGGATTTTCCAATAAGTAAATCGCCGTATTCGGTAGAACAGGAAAGCATATAAAGCTCATTGCCCAAAATAAACATCTTGCCCCAAAAACAAGGCATAAGCTCGCTGACATAGTGCCAGGTTTTGCCCTCATCATCCGACCTGAAAATAAGGGTTAAATTCTGCGGATGATTTCCCGCAAAAACATCCATTGATGCGAGCAAAAAGCCATCGGGGTGCCTTACCAGAGATGGAGAGCAAAGGTATCTTCCCGAAAACGAATAGGCAGTATCATCGGGGTGCAAATAGTTTACAACTGTGCCAACCGACTCTCCTGTGCGCGCTAATCTCACAAGACTTTTCAGCTGGTTTGCTTCTACGTAAAATTCGTAATCGGTATCGGTGTCTAACCCTGTAATATCAAACTCGCAATTTTGGGTTTTGCCGATATTTATAAAATCGCCATTGTCCCTTTTTCTGTAAAAAACAGAGTATTCTTCACATATATCCAGCCATTCAAAATGAATGGAATTATCATTTGGAACAACCCTACAAATGTATATATCGCCAACATTTCTAAGCAATGGCTTATAGGGAGCATAACTCCATAAATTATAACCTTTCATTTACAGCATCTCCTCCAGCTTTCTTTCTAAAGCATCGGAGGCAAGCTTCATTTGCCTCATACAACTTTTTGCATATTCGGTCAGTTCATTAGATTTTCTGTTTCTTGCAATGTTTTGGGTATTGATTCCGCACAAATTCATATGGTATTTCGCAGTTAGAGGATAGGGAAGCCCCACCTCGGTAAAACCAAAGGTGCCTATTACCGACTGCACCAAATCTGCCTTTTCGCTTTTATAGTTTTTGCCAAGCCAGGCATAAAGTCTAGGGTGGAAGTTGCACATAATACCGCAGTATCCATCAGCACCGTTTCTCATAGATTCCAGCAAGGTCTGACAGTTGGCATTAAGCAGCTTAAAATTACTGCCCTTCAGTTGCTCTGTGCGCTCCTTAATTATTGCCGCATCACAGCAGGTGTCCTTCATATAATAGAATCTGCCCGTAGGTAAGCACCAGTCAAGAATTTTCGGTGTAACTAGTCGCTTGTAGGGGAGCGGGCACTCGTAAAGGCCCAGCTTTGCATCCTTTGGCAGCTCTGCAATAAGCCGTTTAGCGTTTGCAATGAATACATCATCGCCCTCATTGTTGATATCAAGTCGATTGGTTATAAGTATAAGAGCATCGGTGCCCGATTCATATATCGCATTAAGTTCCTTAACCTGTTCCTCAAAGGAGTCTGAAATATGACCTGAAGAAACAACCAAAAAGTCTTTGCTAAGGCTTTTGGCTCGGTTATAAACTCTGCGATTAAGCTCAACCCTTTCTTCAAGGGATAAATAAAAAATTTCACTTGACTGACAAACCGCAAAAATTCCATCAATACCGTTTTCATAGTACCAGTCCACATATTTTTCTGCAGTTTCAAAGTCAATACTGCCGTTAACTTTATAAGGGGTTAT
This sequence comes from Clostridia bacterium, assembly GCA_017936045.1. GTDB lineage: Bacteria > Bacillota > Clostridia > Oscillospirales > Acutalibacteraceae > SFWF01. Next base: position 15,624 of record JAGBGJ010000046.1, on the reverse strand, counting down.
CATTGTAGTTAAAATATCCATAAAAGTCACCTATCTTTCTTAAATACAATATAGCATCAAAATAGAGGTGTGTAAATTGTTAAAAACAGTAATAATTACAAAAAACGGACAAAAACTTTACAAATTATGAACAAAAGCGTATAATTTGTTTCGTGAGGAGTGATAAAAATAAACATAACAGCTCTGTCTAATATTAATAAGTTATCTTTTTCAAACAACATAAATAATGACCTTGATGTGTTTTGGGTAGAGGTGTCAGGTAGCGAAATAGCGGCCAGAGTCATTACACCGCTTATGCATAGGCACAGCTTTTTTGAACTTCATATTATACTTGAAGGCGGTGTAAACTGTTTTATTGAGGATAAGTGTTTAAACCTAGAGAAGGATAGCTTTGTTCTTTTAGCACCAAACACAATGCACCGTATAGAGCCATCGCAAAACGGGTTTACAAGGCTTAGTATAACCTTTCTTGCAAAGGCAGGCTCCATGCTGGATAAAAGGCTTTCCTCTAAGGGGTACATTACGGGGCAGGCAGATGATAGTATTATAAATGCAATTGAGGTTATTTCTAAATATGTAGCCGTAGGAGGACATTATGCCGAAACCCTTTGCTACGGCAGGATTTTTGAAATTATATATTCTATAGCTCAAAATGACTATTATTCTGCGCCGATATATAACAATCAACGCTCGGTTAACGATTATCTGGACAAGGCAAAAAAATATATACTTGATAATCCGCATTTGTTTTTAAACTGTGAAGAGGTTGCCGCTTACTGCCATATAAGCTCAAAACAACTGGGCAGAATTTTTGAAAAATATGAAAAAATGTCTCTGCATAAATATCTTCACAGCTGTAAGCTAAAGGATGCTCAGAATTTAATAGAAAATACCGATTTGCCTTTTTCAAAAATTTCCTCTATGCTAGGCTTTAATACAGATAATTATTTCAATTCATTTTTCAAAAAAGGCTCTGGCATGTCCCCGGGACAATACCGAAAAAATTTCAGAAAATAACAATAAACGGCTGTTTTCACAGCCGTTTATTTATACAAAATAAAAACTTGTATCCCAAGCGGGAACATAGGGGTAATGCCGCATATAAATTTTATAGTCAGGGTTAAATTCAAGCACCTTTAAGGGAATAGCAAAATAATCATCACTTTTGTGATAAGCCGAAATAAGCATTTTCGGCTTATCTATTTTTATGGTGTTTTTGCCGCCCTTAATTGCATCAAGCTCCTTGCCCTCAACATCAAATTTAATATAATCAAAACGCCTGCCTTGGCAAAGGAAATCAATGCTTACTGCATCGGTAAAATCATTTCCGCCAGCAACCGAGCCACGGGAAGATTTAAAAGAAAAGGGTATAAAGCCAACTTCACTTGAAACGGCCGCATTAATTGCCTCAACACCTAATCCTTCGGCGTTTTTCAGCAACTTTGCAAAACTCTTTTTGTCAGGCTCAACTGCAGTAATTGTGCCGAATTTTCCAACCCTGCGGGCAAAATCTAAAACTGTGTCGCCGTTATATGCGCCAAGGTCCAAAAAACTGTCGTTTTCTTTTAGCTTTAAAATGCAGTCGAAGGCTTCATCCTCAGGCGTTTCGCAACCAAAAAGTCGCGAAATATCGCCATCAAGCTTAAAAAGCGTGGTTTCTCGGAACACCTTTTTAGATTGCTCATCAGCCAAAATATTATAAACCGTATTCAGCTCTTCGCTGTGCTTTTTTGCGTATTCAAGGTTAAAAACCTCGCCGCCGCAAACAGGCACCTCGGGGGCAAGCAGTGTGTGGCGCGCCATAATTCGCTTAATGTTTTCTATAACCTCAGGTCGGTTAGAACCGAATGAAAACAGCGCAATAAAATCGCCGAACTGTTCTTCGGCCTGCTCTAAGGACATAACCTTAAAACCCCTGAACATTCTGTCTCTAACAAAGCCGCTGCTGGCAAAAATACCCGATATTTTTATATCGTATTTTGCCAATTCATCCAATATCTTATCGGCGCCGTTGCCCGTACCATATAGTAAAATCGGCTTTTCTTCATTTTTAAGTCTGTTCCAAATGTCCGTCATACTGCTTCCTTATAATACTGATACGCTTTCATTGGGCCATAGTCGGGTACATAAATTATTCCGCAATGAATGAACCCAAGTTTTTCAAGGGCTTTTTGCATAACCTTGTTATCAGCGTGGGTATCAATTTTAATGTTATCGGTAAACTGCAGGCAATATTCAAAGCAGCTCTTAAGCACCCCGCGAACCTCGCGGGAAGATGCAATTCGGTGAATAACACAGTAGTCCTTATCGTTCAGCCATTCGCCCTCAATATAATCGTAGGTCGGGTCAGGCCCTTTATCGAAGAAGAATACCCCGTGGATTTTATTATCCACTTTTAAAACATACAGCTTCTGCTCTTCGATGTTTTCTAATAAAGAATCCTTTGGCGGATGAACATTTTTCCATTGGTTGGGGTTGCCGTTTTCCCGCATAAACTGCCTTGCTCCCTCGTAAATTTCTAAAATTCTTTCTAGGTCGCAAAACTGAGCTTTTTCTATAATATGCATTTAATCAAGTTCCTTTTTACCTGTATAAAGTTCGTAGTATCTGCCGCCCATTTTAAGCAGCTCATCGTGGTCGCCACGCTCTATAATTTCACCATTTTCAAGCACCATAATAGCGTTTGAGTTTCTAACGGTGGAAAGTCTGTGGGCAATAACAAAGGTGGTGCGGTTTTGCATAAGTCTGTCCATACCCTTTTCAATATGGCGCTCGGTTCTGGTGTCTACCGAGCTTGTTGCTTCATCAAGCACCAAAATAGGAGCTTTAGATATAGCTGCTCTTGCAATATTAAGCAGCTGTCGTTGACCCTGCGAAAGATTTGCACCATCGCCCGAAATAACGGTATTGTAGCCATCCTCAAGCCTTGTTATAAAGGAGTGGGCACTGGCTGTTTTTGCCGCCGCAATAACCTCTTCATCGGTGGCATCAAGTCTGCCGTAACGAATGTTTTCCATTATAGTGCCGCTAAACAAATGGGTGTCCTGAAGCACCATTGCAATATTCCGGCGTAAAACATCCTTCGGGTAATCCTTAAGGTTTACGCCATCAATGGTAATCTCGCCCTCTTCAATATCGTAAAAACGGTTAAGCAGGTTGGTAATGGTTGTTTTTCCAGCACCGGTAGAGCCAACAAAAGCAATCTTTTGTCCGGGCTTTGCATAAAGCGAAATGTTTTTAAGCACTGTCTTTTCTGGTACATATCCAAAACTTACATTTTTAAGCTCAACATGGCCCAAAAGAGTTTGGTGCTTTTCGCTGCCCTCGGCATCTTCAGGCTCGGGGTCCATATCCATAACAGCAAATACTCGTTCGGCACCCGCAAGGGCAGAGAAGATAGCAGTCATTTGCTGGGAAATTTGGTTTATAGGCATATTAAACTGCCTTGTGTAGTTTGCAAAAACCGTAAGCGCACCCGGTGTAAATCCGCCAACAACCATCATAATTCCGCCAACACCAATGGTAACGCCATAGCTTATCATACTAACGTTATGGGTAACAGGGCCCATAATTCCGCCGTAAAACTGTGCCTTAAACTGCTTATCTCTAAGGTCATCGTTTAACAGGGAAAACTCTTCGGTACAAACCTTTTCGTGGTTAAACACCTTAACAACCTTTTGTCCTGAAACGCTTTCTTCAATATATCCGTTAACCGAACCAAGCGCCGACTGCTGGCCAACATAATATTTTCTTGAAAGCTTACCTATAATTATTCCGCAGTAGGTGAATATGGGTATAAAAACAACCGTAATAAGGGTTAAAATCCAGTTGGTGGTTATCATAAAGAAAAGTGTGCCAATTAAAGAAACCGCACCCGAGAATAAAGCCGTTACCGAATGGTTAAGCATCATATCAATGTTATCAATATCGTTTGTAAAGCGGCTCATAATTTCGCCGGTTGGGTTTTGGTCAAAATACTTAACAGGTAGCTCTTGGATTTTGCCAAACAGCTCGTTTCTAAGCTTTTGTAGGGTTGTTTGGGTAATGGAAAGCATAATTCTTGCCTGCAAATAAGAGGATACAATGCCAACCAAATACACAACTCCAAGGAAGAAAATTGCCGCCGCAACATAGGTTAATATCTCGGCAAACCTACCGCCCGCCATAATGTTTGCCACAAACGGAATTTCAGTTAAACTACCAATCAGCTCATCCATTTTAACCGCCATAATGCCATCCTTCGGCAGGGTAGGAACCTGACCTATTCGGTTAATTATCGGTAGCAGGGTAAAAGAGCCAATAAGCGAGGTTATCGCGCTGAAAATCATACACAGTAAAACCACAATAAGCTTGGGTATGTGTGGCTTAAAGTATGCAAGCAAACGTGAAATGGTCTGCTTAGTATTTTTTGGTTTTCCGCCCATTCTGCCCATAGGACCACCACGGCCGCCTCTGCCACCCGGGCCGGGGCCTCCCATCATAGGGCCTTTTCTGTCGGGCGCCTTAGAGGAATACTGTCGCTGTAGCTCTTCTAAAGTTCTTTTTGCCATAACTATTCCTCCTTTTTATCCATTTGCGAATAGTAAATTTCGCTGTATTCGGTGCAGCTTTCAAGAAGTTCATCGTGCTTGCCTACACCTGTAATTTCGCCCTCGTTCATAACAATAATGGTGTCACATTCCTTAACCGAGGAAATACGCTGTGCAATTATAATCTTGGTAGAGCCGCTAAGCTCTTCCTTAAAGGCTTTTCTTATCATTTTTTCTGTTGCGGTATCAACAGCGCTGGTAGAGTCATCAAGAATTAAAATCTTCGGCTTTTTAAGCAGAGCGCGAGCAATACAAAGGCGCTGCTTTTGTCCACCCGAAACATTAACTCCACCCTGTTCAAGCAGGGTATCATAACCATCCTTAAAGCTTTCAATAAAGCCGTGTGCCTGGGCGTAATTTGCCGCCTTTATAATATCCTCTTCGGTGGCATTTTCATCACCCCAAAGAAGATTCTCTTTAATACTTCCCGAAAACAGTACATTCTTTTGTAGCACCATTCCGACCCCTTCGCGCAGGTTGTAAAGGGAGTAATCCTTAACATTTATTCCATCAATTAAAATCTCGCCCGAATCACAGTCGTAAAGCCTTGGAATAAGCGAAACCAAGGTAGTTTTTCCGCAACCTGTAGAACCAATAACACCTACCGTGCTGCCCGCAGGAATAGTAAGGTTAATGTTGTTTAATACTGGGTCTTCGCTGTTTTTATAATAGCGGTAGGAAACGTTTTTAAATTCAATATCTCCCTTTAAAATTTGGCTTTCGGGGTGGCGGGCTGAGTCATCATTTATATCAACCTCTTCCTCTAAAACCTCGCGAATACGCTTTGCCGAAGCCAGTGCGCGGGAGGAATTCATAAGCATCATTGTTACCATCATAAGGGAAGAAAGAATTTGTGTAACATAGGTTAAAAAGGCCGAAAGGTCGCCAATGTTCATACCGCCGATTTGGCCTGCCTCGCCAAGCACAATATTTGCGCCGAACCATAAAACCGCAAGGGTAGTGATATTCATAAACACCGTCATAACGGGTCCCATAAATATCATATTCTTCATAGCCGACATACCCGCAGCCTTAAGTTTTCCGTTTACAACAGAAAACTTTTCTTTTTCATAGTCCTCTCTAACAAAGGATTTAACAACCCTTACATTGGTTAGGTTTTCCTGAACGGTGTTGTTAAGCGAGTCTATTTTAGTTTGCATTTTAGCAAAACGGGGGAAGCCCCTGAACACAATAAATAATATAGCAACAAGCATTAAGGGAAGGGTAACCACCAGCACAAGCGATAAATCGGGGCGCATGGTTACAGCCATAATAATGGCGCCAATAAGCATACCGGGGGAACGCAGAAACATTCTTAGCAGCATATTGCAAAAATTTTGAAGCTGCGTTACATCGTTTGTAAGTCTTGTAACCAGCGAGCCGGTAGAAAACTTATCTATGTTAGCAAAGGAAAACTTCTGAATTTTGGCAAAAACATCTTCTCTAAGGTCGGTTGCAAAGTTAACCGATGCCTTGGCGCCGAAATACGCGCCGCCAACACCGCCAACCATCATCATAACTGCAGTAAGAATCATAAGCCCAGCAGTGCCAATGCTACCTCCAACGGTAAGGGTGCCCTCGGTTGCACCGTTAATAACAATAGCCAAAAACTTAGGCATTAACACTTCGCCAATAACTTCAACTATCATACATACAGGGCCAATTATAAAGTAGGGAAGGTAAGGCTTTATATATTTGTACCAAAGTTTCATAACTTTTCCTCCTTTTCGTTCATTTTCTTCAGATTATCAAGAACACGGTCAAGCAGCAAAACAAGGGTTTGCATTTCATCATCATTAATACCTTCATAGGTTTTATCATCAATTTGCTGAAATAGGCAGTGGGAAAGGTCAACAATTTCCTTTCCTTTTTCTGTAATTTCAATTTCATTGTAACGGTTATCGTTTTCGGAGCATTTGCGTTTTATATAACCGCCGGCTTCAAGCTTTTTAAGGCTAACGGCTACTGCCGCCGCGCTTATTTCAAAATGAGCGGCAATATCCTTTTGCGAAATCTTATCCTTGCACCTGTATAAATACATAAGTATCATGTGCTGACTTTTATGAATTCCCGTAGCGCTCATTTTATCTTCAACAACGGCTCTGTGCAGTCTGTTTATGCACATAAACTTGTGCTGAACAGCGCGTGGAGTGAGTGAGTTTTTATCTAAAATTGTAATCACCTCTAAAATTAATTAACACATTAACTATTATAGTACGAAAAGCACTCAAGTCAATACCGCAAATGCTAATTTTTTGTGAATAATTTGAATATTTATGAGCCTTATTCAAAAAAACCTTGCATTTTATGCAAAGGGTGCTATAATGTATATACCAAAATTGTTTTTTTAAGGAGAAAACTGTTATGAAAAAGATTATTGCTTTAGTATTAGCACTTGCTATGGTTCTTTGCTTTGCAGGCTGCGGCGCAAAACAGGTTGCTACTGTTGAAGAAGGAAAGCTTATCATGGCAACCAATGCTTATTTCCAACCCTATGAGTACTATGATGGCGATAAAATTGTTGGTATCGATGCTGAAATCGCAGCTGCCATTGCCGAAAAGCTTGGTCTCGAGCTTGTAATTGAGGATATGGCTTTCGATTCTATCATTACCGCAGTTTCCGAAGGCTCTGTTGACTTTGGTCTTGCAGGTATGACAATTACCGAAGACCGCCTTAAGGATGTTGATTTCTCTATCAGCTATGCAACAGGCGTTCAGTCCATTATAGTTCCCGAAGGCTCTAAAATTACCAATGTAGATGACCTTTATGCAGATGAAGCCGCTTACAAGGTTGGCGTACAGCTTGGTACAACAGGCGATGTTTATGCTACCGATGATTTCGGCGATGACCTCGTAACCTCTTTCACAACCGGTAACGAAGCTGTTAACGCTCTTCTCGGCGGAGATGTAGACTGTGTAATTATTGATAACGAACCTGCAAAAGCTTTCGTTGCAAACAACAAAGGACTTAAGATTCTCGATACCTCTTATGCAGATGAAGACTATGCAGCTTGCATTAAGAAGGGTAACGATGATTTACGCGAAGCAGTAGATAACGCTATTGAAGAGCTTATCGAAGATGGTACAATTGATACAATCGTATCTAAGTACATAAAATAATTTCAGAAGTAAATTTTAGTTTTGCAAAGCAGGAATGAGCAGTCATTCCTGCTTTAAACTGTATATTGGAGAAATTAATGCTTAAAAAAATCAGTAAAAAAACCTTAATTTATATATTTGTGTTTATTGCTGTTATTGGTGTTGTTGCAGGCCTTATTGTGGGTAGCTTTGCCGATATGAAAGTGTCAAAGGAACTTTCTGCTTTAGAGGCCGAGAAAATCGTTACCGATACATTAGAACGCTTACCAAAATCGGTTTCTGCAGGTGCAAACGAGGTTGCAAAAAAAACCTCTGTCAAGGTTAACGGCATCAAATACGGTGAAGAAAAGAACATTGTTTTGGATTGTGAATACACCACCATAGACATTGCCACCGCCATTAACGAAAATAAGCAAGATATAATGAATTCAGCTTATAGCAAATATGTCGAGGGTAAAAAATCCGGCACAATGCAAAATGCCACTAAAATCAGGCAGTCAATGACCGAAGAACTTCTTGCTTTGGTTAATTCGGCACAGCAAAAAAGCGGAAAAATAACCCTCACTCTTTATGAGGTTAAAAAGGGCGAGTTTGTGCTTCACTTAAGCGATGAAGCGGTTGATACCTGCCTTGGCGGAATACTCAGTGTTGGCCAAACTATCGACACAATGAATTCGGTTAAATACGAAGGTAAGGTTGTAGATATAACAAACAACAACTCTATCCGTACAGGAATTAAAGATAGCTTTAAGCTTGTAAATTACGATACAAAAAAGCCGGAGGTAGGCAATTTTATCGTAAAATGGTGTTCCGAATTTGCCGATGATTTTTACCGTAACTTTATTGAAAAAGACCGTTGGCTTTACCTTGTGCAGGGACTTGGTACAACCCTCGCTATAACAGGCCTTGCAGGTGTTATGGGTATGGTGCTTGGTTTCCTTGTTGCAATAATTCGTTGCACAAACGAACTTACAGGCAAATTCAAGGTTATAGATAAGGTTTGTCGCGTTTATTTAACCCTCATTCGCGGCACACCGGTTATGGTACAGCTTCTTATTATTTATTTTGTAATACTGTTACCAATAGGAATACCCAAATTTATTTCAGCAGTACTTTGCTTTGGCCTGAACTCAGGCGCCTATGTGGCCGAAATTGTTCGCGGCGGTATTATGTCGGTGGATAGGGGTCAAACCGAAGCAGGCAGAAGCCTTGGCTTTAACTATGCGCAAACAATGGTAAATTTTGTAGTTCCGCAAGCCTTTAAGGCTGTGCTTCCCGCACTTGCCAATGAGTTTATTACTCTGCTTAAAGAGTCTTCGGTTGCCTTCTACATAGGTGTTGCCGATTTAACACAGGGCGGTCTTAAAATCAGGTCGCTTACATACAGCAATTTTATGCCGCTGATTGCAGTTGCACTTATCTATTTGGTTATAGTTTTAATTCTTACCAAGCTTGTAAGCATTCTCGAAAGGAGGCTGCGCAGAAGTGAGCACTAATGAAGTTTTAATTAAAACCGAAAATCTGCAAAAGTCCTTCGGTAAACTCGATGTTTTAACAGGCATTGATATGGAAATCAAAAAGGGCGAGGTTGTGGTTGTTATCGGCCCATCGGGCTCGGGTAAATCAACCTTCCTTCGTTGCCTTAACCGACTGGAAGAGCCAACAGGTGGTAATATTTTGTTTGAGGGCGAAGATATTACCGCACCAAAATGTAATATCAACCTTCACCGCCAAAAAATGGGAATGGTGTTCCAGCAGTTCAACCTTTTCCCGCATTTAACCGTTCTTCGCAATTTAACCATTGCCCCAATGAAGCTGCTTGGCGTTTCTAAAGAAGATGCCGAAAAAAGGGGAATGGAGCTTTTAGAGCGTGTTGGCCTTGCCGATAAAGCGCTTGCTTACCCAAACCAGCTTTCAGGCGGACAAAAACAGCGTGTGGCAATTGTTCGTGCACTTGCAATGAACCCTGAAGTTATGCTTTTCGATGAACCTACCTCCGCGCTTGACCCCGAAATGGTTGGCGAAGTTTTAGATGTTATGAAAAGCCTTGCAAAAGAGGGAATGACAATGGTAGTTGTTACCCACGAAATGGGCTTTGCACGCGAGGTGGCCGATAGAGTTGTATTTATGGCAGATGGCGTTATCGCCGAAGAGGGAGCCCCTGCCGATATTTTCGAAAACCCCCAAAACCCAAGAACTCAGCAGTTCTTACAATGTGTACTTTAAAAAAATGCAGTTTAGGGACACACTCCATAGGGCAATGTCGCTTAAAAATGTGAAATTTTTGCGGTATTATGTGTTAAAAAGCCACGGCACGCGTCAGCGTTGCCGTGGCTTTTCGCCTTTACTACCACTAAAAATTTTCATTTTTAAGTGCTTCGCAGTTTTGTAATTTCAAATTTATATTCGAGGCGAAGCCGAAAAATGCAGGAATACTGCCGTATTTCAAGGCTTTTCGGCGAGTCTTCGGATTAAATTTGTTTTCCAAAACCGATACTGCTCTATGCAGTGTGTCCCTTTAGACTGCATTTTTTTGTTGCTATTGGGGTCAAACTATGATAAAATACCCAAGGTTAAAAAAGAGGTGTTATTTTGTCGAATATCAGAGAAAATAAAATGGGCATTATGCCTGTTAATAAATTGCTTATTACAATGTCGCTTCCAATGATGGCATCTATGCTTATTCAGGCGCTTTATAACGTTGTAGACAGCGTGTTTGTAGCCAAAATCAGTGAAGAGGCAATAACTGCATTATCCTAGGCTTTCCCCGTTCAAAACCTTATGATAGGCGTTGCAACAGGAACGGGTGTTGGTATGAATGCACTGCTTTCACGCGCCCTTGGCGAAAAAGATATGAAAAATGTTAATCGTGCCGCAACAAACGGTGTAACACTTGCTGTTTTATCCTCGATATTGTTCGTGCTTTTCGGCATATTTGGTTCACGTGCGTTCTTTGCAGTTCAAACCGATGATGCGCTTATAATCGAATATGGTGCTCAATATATTTCTATTTGTACAATAGGCTCTGTTTTCCTTTATATCTCAATTATTTTCGAACGCTTAATGCAGGCAACAGGCAAAACAACCCTTTCAATGTATACCCAGGGAATAGGTGCTATAACCAACATTGTTTTAGACCCTATTCTAATCTTTGCTTTCGATATGGATGTTGTCGGCGCGGCTCTTGCAACCGTTATAGGTCAAATGGTATCTTGCTTTACCGGTATAATCCTTAACCACAAGTTTAATCCCGAAATTAATCTTGATTTCAAGGGCTTTAAATTCCACAAAGATACCGTTAAACGTATTTATTCGGTTGGCGTTCCCTCAATGCTTATGATGGGCATTGGTTCTGTTATGAACTTCTCACTAAATAAGATTTTAATAGATTTCTTCTCAACAACAGCTGCTGCAGTGCTTGGAATTTATTATAAAATTCAATCCTTTGCATTTATGCCGCTGTTTGGTATGAATAACGGTATTGTTCCCATTATTGCCTATAACTACGGGGCAGGCAAGCGTAGCAGAATCACAAAATGTATTCGCCTTGCAGTAACCTATGCAACCGCTATTATGCTGGTTGCAGTTGCTGTTTTCCAAATACTTCCCAAAGAACTTTTGCTAATGTTCGAAGCTTCCGACCATATGCTTTCAATCGGTGTTCCTGCGTTCAGAATTATAAGCATACACTATATTTTTGCAGGCTTTTGTATTATTATGGGTACAGTATTTCAGGCCTTCGGTAAGGGTTTCCTTTCGCTGGTCGTTTCCATTTGCCGCCAAATGGTGGTGCTTCTTCCCGTTGCATATATTTTAGCTGTGCTTTTCACTAACAATATCAATGTCTTCTGGCTTTGCTTCCCCATAGCCGAAGTTGTGTCACTGATTGTAAGCGCAATATGTTATATTTACATTTATAAAAAAATCATAAAACATATCCCCGACAATGTATAAAATTTTGTATATTAATATAGATTAAAAATATATAGTTCTTATTGACACTATTATTTGGTTGTGGTATAATTGAAAAAATTTGTAAGGAGACCGTTTTATGAAGTATCTAATCAAATCAGCGAATGTGTATATAGATAATTCTTTTTCATCGGTCGATTTATTTGTTGATAGCGGTTGCATTGTCTCTATCGGACAAGACCTCACCATTTCCGATGCTACCGTTATTTCTGCTCAAGGGCTTACTGTTTTTCCCGGTTTCACAGATGTACACGTACATCTTCGTGAGCCGGGTTTTTCTTATAAAGAAACGGTTGCAAGCGGAACACTCGCGGCAGCCAAGGGCGGCTACACAAATGTGTGTACAATGCCAAACCTGAAACCCTGTCCCGATTCGGTCGAGCATTTAAGTCGGCAGCTTGAAATTATCAAGCGTGGTGCTAAGGTGCATGTTTACCCCTTCGGTACAATAACTGTTGGCGAAAACGGAGAAACCCTTTCTGATATGGATGGCATGGCAAAAGATGTTATCGGCTTTTCCGATGATGGCAGGGGAGTCCAAAACCAGAATATTATGCTGGCCGCTATGGAAAAAGCCAAGGCGCTCGGTAAAATAATCTCGGCCCACTGTGAAGATAACAGCCTGCTGTTCGGCGGATATATTCACGACGGAGAGTATGCTAAGCTTCACGGACACAGAGGTATATGCAGTGAAAGCGAATGGGGCCCAATTAAAAGAGACATAGGCCTTGTAAAGAAAAGCGGTTGCAAATACCATGTATGTCATATATCCACAAAGGAAAGCGTTCAGCTTATAAGGGAAGCTAAGGCTCAGGGCGTAGACATTACCTGCGAAACAGGTCCACATTACCTTACAATGAATGATATGATGCTTAAAGAAGATGGCAGGTTTAAAATGAATCCGCCCATCCGCAGTGAGGAAGACCGACTTGCCTTAATTGAAGGAATAAAAGACGGCACAATAGATGTAATCGCAACCGACCACGCACCCCACTCAGCCGAAGAAAAATCAAAGGGCTTAGAAAAAAGCGCAATGGGTGTTGTAGGGCTTGAAACGGCCTTTGCGGTTTGCTACACAAAACTTGTAAAAACGGGAATAATAACCCTTGAAAAGCTTGTTGAACTGCTTAATGTAAATGCAAGAATGCGTTTTGGTATCGGCACCGAAATTAAGGTTGGCGCCCCGGCAGATTTAACATTATTCAACCTTAATGAAAGGTTTACGGTTAAAAAAGAAGACTTTGTGTCTTTAGGTAAGGCCTCGCCTTTTGAAGGTGAAGAGCTTTTCGGCAGATGTAAAATTACATTTGTAAACGGACAAATTGTATATAGTGAAATATAACGGAGGAAAGAAAAATGGCAAAAAGAACAGACATCAAAAAAGTATTAATCATCGGCTCGGGCCCAATTATTATCGGTCAGGCTGCCGAGTTTGACTATGCGGGAACTCAAGCCTGCCTAGCGCTTAAAGAAGAAGGCTATCAGGTAGTGCTGGTAAACTCCAATCCCGCCACCATTATGACCGACACCACCATTGCCGATAAGGTTTATATGGAGCCTTTAACCCTTGAATATGTTGCAAAAATCCTCCGCTATGAGCGCCCCGATGCCATTGTTCCCGGCATTGGCGGACAAACAGGACTTAATATTGCAATGCAGCTGGAAAAGAAGGGTGTTTTAAAGGAGTGTGGAGTTGAGCTTCTCGGTACTTCAAGTGAGAGTATCGAACGTGCCGAAGACCGCGAGCTATTTAAAGAGCTATGTCAGTCTATTGGCGAGCCCACAATTCCTTCCGAAATCACATATAGCCTCGACGAGGCAAAAATTGCAGCCGAAAAAATCGGCTACCCCGTAGTTCTCCGCCCCGCATTTACTTTGGGCGGCACAGGCGGCGGCTTTGCAAATAACGAAGAAGAGCTTATTGAAATCGGACTTAATGCATTCAAGCTTTCGCCCGTTCATCAGGTTCTCATTGAAAAGAGCGTTAAGGGTTATAAGGAAATTGAGTTCGAGGTTATGCGCGACTCTAACGACCACGCAATAACCATCTGCGGTATGGAGAATATCGACCCTGTCGGTGTTCATACAGGCGACTCTATCGTTGTAGCCCCCATTATGACACTTAGCGAGCACGACCATAAAATGCTCAACGACTCTGCTATTAAGATTATCCGCGAGCTTAAGATTTGCGGCGGCTGTAACGTTCAGTTCGCACTTAACCCCGAAACCAGCGAATACTATTTAATCGAGGTTAACCCCCGCGTTTCACGTTCTTCGGCTCTTGCATCCAAGGCCAGCGGATACCCCATCGCACGTGTTACCGCTAAAATTGCTCTTGGTATGGCACTCGAAGAAATCAAAATTGCAAATACCAACGCCGCATTTGAACCCAGACTTGATTATGTAATTGCAAAATTACCCCGCTTCCCATTCGATAAATTCACCTCAGCTTCTAACAGCCTTGGCACACAAATGAAGGCTACAGGTGAGGTTATGGGAATTGGCTCAACCTTAGAGGAAAGCCTTCTTAAGGGTATTCGTTCTCTTGAAATCGGTGTAAACCATATCTATCACTCTAAGTTCGATAATATGAGTGATGATGCGCTTCGCGAGTATATTAAGGAATTCAGAGATGATAACATCTTCGCAATTGCAGAGCTTCTTTATCGCGGTGCAACTGTTGAAGAAATTCACGAAATTACAAAGATTACCGCATTCTTCCTCGAGGCAATCAAGCGTATTATCGATATGGAGGAAACCTTAAAGAAGGCTCCCTTCGATTATGATACACTTGTAGCCGCAAAGAAAATGGGCTTTTCCGATAAGTATGTTGCCAGAATGTGGAATTGCGATGAGCTCGATGTATTTGCCTTCCGCAAGGAAAAGAATCTTTTCCCCGTGTTCAGAATGGTAGATACCTGCCATACAGGTGCATATATTCCTTATTTCTACTCTTCCTATTCGGGCGAAAACACTTCTGTGTTAACCAACAAAAAGAAAATTGTAGTTCTCGGTGCAGGCCCCATCCGTATCGGTCAGGGTGTTGAATTCGACTATTCAACCGTACACGCCGTAACCACAATTAAAAACTCGGGTTATGAAGCAATTATCATCAATAATAACCCCGAAACTGTTTCAACCGACTATACAACTGCCGATAAGCTTTATTTCGAACCCCTCACTCCCGAAGATGTAATGAATATCATTGAGTTCGAAAAGCCCGAGGGTGTTGTTGCTTCCCTTGGCGGACAAACCGCTATCAACCTTGCAGAACCTCTTATGAAGAGGGGAGTTAAGATTATCGGTACCGACTGCGATGCAATTGAGCGTGCCGAAAACCGCGATAGCTTTGAAAAACTTTTAACCGAGCTTGGTATTCCTCAGCCCAAGGGTAAGGCTGTAACCTCTATTGAGGCAGGTGTTGCAACCGCAGCCGAAATCGGTTATCCCGTTCTTGTTAGACCTTCCTTCGTGCTTGGTGGCCGTGCAATGCAAATCGTTGCAAACGAAGAACAACTTCGCCACTACCTGCAAACCGCAGTTCAAATCGATGAAGACAAGCCCGTACTTGTAGATAAATATATCCAGGGTAAAGAGGTTGAAATCGACGCTATTTGCGATGGCAAGAATGTATTTGTTCCCGGTATTATGGAGCTTATCGAGCGTACAGGTATTCACTCGGGCGACTCTATCAGTGTATATCCCACCTTTAGTATCTCAAACAAGGTTAAGGGCACAATTCTTCAGTATGCAAAGAAGCTTGGTGTTGGTATCGGCATCGTAGGTCTTTACAACATTCAGTTCATTGTAGATGATAACGATGATGTTTATATAATCGAGGTTAACCCCCGTTCTTCCCGTACCGTACCCTTCCTCTCAAAGGCAACAGGCTACAGCCTTGCAGATATTGCAACAGAGGTTATCCTTGGCAAGAGCCTTAAGGAGCTTGGAATATTCGACCTCT
>JAGBGJ010000045.1 GCA_017936045.1 Clostridia bacterium | reverse complement strand
CAAGCGGCGCAAAGTCAATACAGATAAAATTTTTAAAAAAAGTGTTGACAAATGTGCCCTAAGCAATTATAATATATCAGCACGGAAAAAAACGGCTGTATAGCTCAGTTGGCTAGAGCATTCGGTTCATACCCGGAGTGTCATTGGTTCAAGTCCAATTACAGCCACCACCTGGCCCGGTGGTCAAGAGGCCTAAGACACCGCCCTTTCACGGCGGTAACACGGGTTCGAATCCCGTCCGGGTCACCAAAAAGAAAGCACCATTCCAAAAGGAATGGTGCTTTTCTTTTTGCTCATTAGAAGAGGGGATTTGAACCCGTAGGGTTCGGCGACGCAGCCGCCACGCCGTGATAGGCGGGGCGGACTGCCAAAGTCTCGAGTAAGGCAAATAATTTTGGGAACCGCCGCAGCGGTCAAAATTATGCCGACGCAGAGTACCCCGTTATTCACCAAAGGGGAAGGCGGGGATAGAGTACCCCGGTCTTCACCAAAGGGAAAGGCAGGGTGTGCACAGGGGTGCCGCCACGCCGCGATAGCCGTTGCGGTTTTGGGAGTTATAGGTATTATTGATTACAAATCAAATAAATAAACACCATTGCGCCGGCAATGGTGTTTATTTATTTCTAATTCTGCCTTGAACACTTTTCGGCATCAATAGCCAAAACAAGCATAAGGGTATAAAGCGCATCCTTAGGGTCGTTAATATCAATTACATAGGTGTCGGTCCAGTTCCAAAGTTGCTTTGAAATGGTGGCAACCGTAGAGCCAAGAGCATCGGTTATCTGGTAGTCCCATTCACACCAATCGCCGCTTATATTCCAGCCGCAAAAGTCAATGTTAAAACGGGGCTTAAAGAATGTAAACTCGCGGGTAATGCAGCCAATAAACTCATCGCCCTTATACATTTCAAATCTGGGCAGCCAGCTTAGAATTCGTTGCTTTATGTAGCCAACGGGCGCACCGCTTGAATCGTAAATGCGAAGCAGGTGGCCAAATGATAGCTCTCCCTTAACGGTATATACCGTGTTTCCTGCCTCATCGTAAATATCGTAGCTGTCAAACCAGGAAAAAAGTCTTTGTTTAAAAAGCAGCTTCATTTAAAAAACCCCCGTTACAAAAATTTCAATTCCTATAAGCACTAAAATTATACCGCCCAAAACCGAAGCCTTAGAGGAAAAGGTGTTTCCAACCTTTTTGCCTATAACAACACCCGCAAGGCATATTATAAAGGTAACGGCACCAATAATCAGGCAGGCAAGCAGAGCCTCGGCAAAGTTATAATCGGCAATGGTAAAGCCAACCGATAACGCATCAATAGAGGTGGCTACTCCCTGCACCAAAAGCCCTGCAATGCCAACGGCTGTGCAGTCATCCTCGCCGCTACAGTTTATTCCGTCAATTATCATTTTGCCGCCAATAAAGGCCAAAAGCCCAAGCGCAATATATGGAATAAAGGGTTGGAATACCTTAAAGTAGTTTACAATGGTGGAAACACAAAACCAACCTATAAGTGGCATTATAAACTGAAAAAATGCAAAAACTACGCTTATGGTAAGCATTTTGCGTTTTCTCATAAAGGGCTCGTTCAGTCCGTTTGCAACCGATACCGAAAAGGCATCCATTGCCAGACCAATTCCAAGCAAAAGGCTGGTAATTATGAATTTAAGGATTGAAAACAAGGTGATTACTCCTCTACGCTGTTAATAATAAGCTCGGCAGGTTTAACCGCCTTATCAAAATTTTGGGAATAAAGCAGTCTGGCCTTAATCTTTATTTCGCCCGCGTGTCTTTTAGCGCGCACCAGAACGGTGGCAATACCTGCATCGGGGCAGATGGGGTTAGCACCAACGGTTGTATCGCCCACAATTTCTCCCTCACCCTCAATTTCAAATAAAATGGGTTCGTGGTCCAAGGTAAGGGGTGCAACGGTGTGGTCGTAATCCAAAACATAGCACCTAACAGCCACAATGTCAGCGCCATCAGCCTTAAGTGGAATACCCATAAAATCGGCCTCAAGCTTTAAGTATGTGGGTACACCGGGGGTGCGAACACACTGTGTGGCAACAACCTCGCCGCCAACAATAGCCTTTGCAACAAGGTTAGAGCGTTCTCTAAGCTTATAGTTCCTTTTAACACCCTTAAAGGTAAACGGCGGGTGATTAAGCGGCAGGTCATCGGGCTCCTGCTCGCCAATAAGCTCATCGTTTCTGTAAAGCTGAACCTTTTCGGCGTTAGAAAACACCATAATGTCATCGGGTCCTGTCTCTCCCCACCAGGTAGCGGCAAATAAAACATCGCCAATATCCTCGCGGTCCTTTTGGGAGCGCATAAAATAGTATGAAAACTTAGGCAGGCGGAAAAGGTCTAAATGTCCGCCCCAGCAGGGGTTAATATGGTATCCGCGGTTGTGTGCAATGGCAGGCCATACGCCATAACCGCAAATGGATTTGTTGTTATAAACATCTATATACTGTCCCTTTTGATTATCGAACCTTTGAAGCATACGGTTTACCGATTCAGCCATGGCAAAATCGCCCCAGCCTCTTTTGCATCTCCAAATAGAGTTCTGGTTATAAAAATCATCGGGCGCATCGCCGTATTCTCTAATCCAACGGGGGCGCGGGGTAGAATCTTTTTGCTCTACAAATCCGTATTCCTCAAGCCCTTGGCCCAGCATTGCAGGGTCGTAGTCCTTATAGGCAATATCGGTGGGGCCCCAGTCAGAGGCTGTGTAGCAGGGGGAATAGGGGTATTCCTCGTGAGTGGTTTCGTGGAAGCGCAGCTGCAGCTCATAGGGGGTGTTGGATTCGTTTAAAATCGGCTCCCAAAAAAGTATACACGGGTTGTTTCTTTGCCACCTTATAATGTCCCTAACATTTTGTACGGCACGCTCGGTAAATATGCCCGGCTCACAGAATTGCCAACCGGGGTTACTAACAATAAGTGTCATACCAAGGCGGTTGCAGGCCGAAACAAACGAGGTGGAAAATGGGTAGTGTGAACGGATATTATCCATACCCATCTCCTGTATTTTCATAATATCGCGCACCAGCATGCTGTCGGGCATAGCGTTACAAATATAAGGCCATGTGTGGTGGTAGCTGCCGCCGCTGAATCTGCGCGGCTTACCGTTAAAGATAACCCCTTGGTCCAGGGTAAACTCAAAGGTTCTTATACCAATTTCGGTATCCTTTGCAAAAACTGTTTCGTTTTCAGTTATAATTTCAGCCCTTAGGGTATAAAGGTTGGGCTTTTCGGGACTCCAAAGCAACGGATTATCCACCAAAAGCTTACCCTCATTATATTCGGCACAGCCCGATAAAAGACTGCAGGCCTTTTCCTCACTGCATACCGTTTTACCACTTTTATCAATAAGCGAAACCTTTAAGGTGTACTCCATTTGGGTATCAAAATCGTTTCTTGTGTGTACCTTATAGTGTACCTTGGCGGTTTTCTCTAAAACATCGCTGTACCAAACAAAAATGCCACCGCCGGCAACCTCATTTTCAAGCAGGGGGTTAGTAATATAAAGCTTGCTGTGGAAGGAGAGCGTAGCGGTGCGGTATAGTCCGCCATCGTATGAAAAATCCAATACATTTTGCGGCTTTCCGGGGGGAACCTCGCTGTTGTCGGAGTTATCAAGCCTTACTTCAACCAGATTTTCTTCCCCGTACAAAAGCAGGTCGCTAACCTCGGCAATAAGGGGTGTATATCCGCAAAAATGCTCGCGAGCTAGCTTGCCGTTTACAAAAAGCCTGCTTACACCCATTGCTCCCTCAAACTCCAAAACTGCCTTTTGGCCCTTGGCAGAGCCATCTACAAAGAAGCTTTTTCTATAAATACATTTGCCCTGATAATTCCTGCATCCGCTTGAATTTTCGGGGGTTAGGGCTACCGTATGCGGCAGGCAAACCGAAGCGGCCTCGGTATCGCACCAGTTATCTCCAAGGCAAAAAAGCCAGTCCTTGTTAAAAGAAACAGTTTTCATAAAAGGCACTCCTTAATATGAATATATAATATATATCTTATATTTATCATAGTAAATTAGCAAAGTCAAGACTTATTGATTTAAGCCGCAGATTATGATATAATTTAATAAAATTATTATACAAAAAGGAGGGGTATTATGAAAAGAAAAACCGTTTTAAAGATTATGTCGGTAGTTTTTGCGGCCGTGTTTATTGTTGCAGGCTATAACATTGTTAAAAATCTGGGCGAAAATGCAAAGGCAGATAATCTTTACGAAACCCTTCAAAATGAATTTGTAACAAAGCTTGAAGAAACTCCAACAAATGAAGAACAGCCCCAAGAGGTTAAGGAACCTGCCATAACGGTAGATTTTAATGCACTTTGTAAAAAGAATAGCGAGGTTGTAGGCTGGCTGTACCTGCCAAATACCCCAATAAATTACCCCGTTGTGCAGGCCGAGGATAACGATAAATATCTGCATCTTGACATTAACGGAAAACGGCTTAGCGCAGGCACTATGTTTATGGATTTTCGCAACAACCCTCAAGGGGAAGACACCAACTATATTATATACGGCCACCACATGAAAAACGGCACAATGCTAAGCGCAATAGTAAAATACAAAAGCCAGTCTTTTTACGATGAGCACCCCGTAGTTTATTATTTTACCCCACAGCAAAAATATAAAGTAGAGCTTTTTGCAGGCTGCCTTATAGGGTATGATGATGAAATGTATGATAGCTCGCTAACCTTAGATGACCCCACAGCCCTTGTGACCGAATACAAAAAGAACTCCACCTTTAAATCAGATGTAACCGTAACACCCGAGGATACACTTCTTACCCTTTCAACCTGCACCTATGAATACGATGATGCACGCTATGTGGTTATGGGCAAGCTAACCGAACTTACAGAGGAAGAATAGAATGTCATATATAAGAAAACAAAAAGAGAATATGCCGGTTGTAGCCATTTGCTACGATTTCGATAAAACCCTTTCGCCAGATGATATGCAGGCGCAAGGCTATATTCAGTCGGTGGGCTACGATGTTGCGGCCTTTTGGCAGGAGGCCGATGCTTTGGCCAAAGAATATGATATGGATAACAACCTTGCCTATATGTACAAAATGATAGAAAAGGCAAAGGGAAAATTTATTTTTAATCGCAAGGCTTTAGAGGAGTACGGCTCCAAAGTCAGCCTTTACAGCGGGGCCGACACCTGGTTTCAGCGAATTCGCGAATACGGGCTTAAGCAGGGTGTAATTGTTGAACACTATATTATTTCCTGCGGCCTTAAAGAAATGATAGACGGCACCGCCGTTGCCAAAAGCGGCGCCTTCGAAAAAGTATATGCCAATTCCTTTTACTACGATGAATACGGTATTGCCCGCTGGCCCGCCCAGCTTATAAACTACACAAGCAAAACCCAGTTCCTTTTCAGAATAAGCAAGGGTATGCTTGATGTTAACGACCCCGGTGTTAACGACTATGTTAAGCCCGAGGATATAAGGGTTCCCTTCCGTAATATGGTTTATATTGGCGATAGCGATACCGATGTTCCTTGTATGAAACTGGTTAACTCCTACGGCGGCCATTCAATTGGTGTTTACAGCGCCGAAACGGGGGATAAAAGCAAGGTTAATAAAATGATGCAAGAGGGCAGGATAAAATATTTTGCCCCTGCCGACTACCGCGAGGGCACCGAGCTCGATACCTTAGTTAAGGCTATTATAGATAAAACCGTTACAGCCGAAGTGCTTGAAAATATGCACTACAGCTGCAAGTAAAACGGAGTGTATTATGAACAGAGCTGAATTGGATAAATACATAAACGAAGCCTACGGCGCTGTAGCCGAACACCTATGGGAAAGTGCCCCCACCTTTGCCGTATACAGGCACGCGGCAGGCCGCAAATGGTTTGCTGTTATAATGGATATACCAAAATCAAAAATCGGCCTTGGCGGGGAAGACACGGTCAGCGTTGTTAACCTTAAGTGCGACCCTTTGCTTATAGGCTCGGTTTTAAAGGATAACGGCATACATCCGGGCTATCATATGAATAAAAATTATTGGATAACCGTACGACTGGATGGCAGCGCGGATGAACAGCAAATAAAATGGCTGCTAGGCCTTAGTTTTGATTTAACTGCAAAGAGGGTGGCAAGAAAATGAAGCTTTTAATAAGCGGCACAACAAAGGTTTTAATGGGGCTTATTCTTGTAGGGCTGCTTTTGTTTTTGCCTGCGGGTACATTTAACTTTGCAGGCGCCTGGACGTTTATAGCCCTGCTTTTTATACCTGTTTTAATTCTTGGTGCAGTGCTATTTTTAAAGGCGCCCGACCTGCTTCAAAAAAGGCTTAACACCAAAGAAAAAGAAAACACCCAAAAGGGTGTTGTTGCGGCATCGGCCTTAATTTTTCTTTTGGGCTTTATTCTGGCAGGGCTGGATTTTCGCTTTGGATGGACAGCAGTACCCAAAACAGTAACATTTATAGCATCATTAATGTTTTTAGGCTCATACGCCCTTTATGCCGAGGTTATGCGTGAAAACGCCTACCTTTCAAGAACGGTTGAGGTGCAAAAGGGACAAAAGGTAATAGATACGGGGCTTTACGGTATTGTTCGCCACCCAATGTATGCGGCAACCGTTATAATGTTTTTGTCTATCCCCTTAATACTAGGCTCCTTTATAGCCTTTGCGGTTTTCCTTTTGTACCCCGCAGTAATAGCTGTTCGCATAATTAACGAAGAACAGGTTTTGGAAAAAGAGCTTTGCGGTTATACTGAGTATAAGAAAAAGGTAAAATATCGCCTAATACCTTTTATATGGTAATAAAAAAATCTCCCGTTGGGGCACCCTCCGTAAGGAAGGTGCCCCAAGGGGTGACTCTTGTATCAAAATTAAATAATTGGTTTTGTTAAGCGGTATAGCTATTGGCTATGCCGTTTTTTGTTACACACCTTTTCAAAGTGTGTAACCCACTATGACACTTTCACGGACACTCCGCGTAAAGATGTCAGTGGGCTCTCCGAGGGTGCGGGTCGCCGAGCAGTGCAGATTGCCAAAGGCAAGATATGTCCTGTCAGGTGCACCAAAATTCCCAACAAGGTATTTGCTTTGTTGGGGATTTTTTTATTTTACATTTTGCCGGTCAAAAGCGTTTTATAATCTTGTTTTTTAAAAATTCTATACAATAATTTGTAAAAGTGTTCATATTTGCAAAAATTTTGAATACCTTTAAATTGTAAGTATTGCACAAAAGCAACACACAATTTTATGTTATTTCTCTCAAAAACGATAAAAGTTATTGACATTTGATGAAAAATGTGGTTGAATATACTTGTCGGAAAACTGAAAACGTTTTCAGTTTTTCTTTTTTACACGTTTTTTTGAACAAAAAGGAACAACACAATGACTATTAAAGACGTTGCAAAATACAGTGGTGTTTCAATAACCACCATTTCCCGTGTTTTGAATAATCACCCCGACGTGCGTGAAGAGGTGCGCGCCAAGGT
>JAGBGJ010000044.1 GCA_017936045.1 Clostridia bacterium | reverse complement strand
ACCTAGGTAATGACGGAGTCAGAGTCCGTTGCCTTACCGCTTGGCGATGCCCCAAAGTAACGATATTATTATATATCATTTTTTTCTAAAGTCAAGTTGTTTTTTTAAAAAAATAAAGTTTTTCTTGATTTTAGTCGTAATATATGATATATTAACTAAGTCTTCGGGGGCGTAGCTCAGCTGGGAGAGCGCTTGAATTGCATTAAAGAAGTCAAGGGTTCGATCCCCTCCGTCTCCACCAAAATCGACAGGTTTCGACAGAAGCCTGTCGATTTTACTTATTACCTCTTCACTTTTCACTATTCTCTCGCTTTTTTATGAAAGGAGTAATACAATGTTTGGTCTTGGCACTTTAATTAATGCTGCGGCAATAATAATCGGCGGTGTTTTTGGCTTGCTTTTTGGTAAGCTTATGTCAGAAAGCGTTCAGGAAACCTTAAGCAAAGCCTGCGGTATATGTGTGCTCTTTGTCGGTATGGCAGGCGCTTTCGAAGAAATGTTTACGGTAGCAGGCAGTGGGCTTGTCAGCGGTGGCACAATTATGATTATAGTAAGCATAGCCTTAGGTGCCCTGATAGGTGAAATTATAGGAATAGAAAAATGGTTCGAAAAGCTTGGTGAATGGCTTAAAATTAAAACAGGCAACGCCAAGGACAAGCTTTTTGTAGATGGCTTTGTAACAGCATCCCTTACCGTTTGCATTGGTGCTATGGCAATAGTCGGCGCAATTCAAGATGGGCTTACGGGCGACTATTCAACCCTGCTCACAAAAGGCATACTTGACTTTCTTATAATCGCTGTTATGACCTGCTCTTTAGGAAAGGGCTGTATATTCTCAGCACTTCCCGTTGCACTTTGGCAGGGAAGTATAACCCTGCTTGCCCGCTTTATAAAGCCCATAATGACCGAAGCGGCGCTGTCTAACCTTTCGCTTGTTGGTTCAATACTCATTTTTTGTGTCGGCTTAAACCTTGTTTGGGGCAAAAAAGTGCGCGTTGCTAATTTCCTGCCCTCAATAATTCTTGCGGTATTATTCGCTTTTATCTGGTAATAAGGAAATTGTTTACAAATTTCGACTTATAATGTATAATAACTTTCGTATATGAAAGTGTTATATAAACATCATTCATAAATAAATTTAAGGAGAGATTAACCTATGACCGGAACCTTTGCTGCGTTCGCACCTGCTTTGGTTGCTATTGTATTGGCTCTTATCACAAAACAGGTTTATGTATCGCTATTCTTAGGTATCTTCACCGGCGCAATGTTATATGTTGGCGGTGATATTCTTCGCGCCCTCGGTACAGTTTACACCGTTATGAGTGAAACTGTAGGAGGAAATGTTCCCATTATCGTTTTCCTTGTAGTGCTTGGTATTTTTGTCGTTTTAATGCAAAAATCAGGCGGCTCAAAAGCTTACGGCGACTGGGCAGGTAAAAAAATTAAGTCCAAAAACGGCGCCCTTGCGGCTACTGCAGGCCTTGGCTGTCTCATCTTTGTGGATGACTACTTTAACTGCTTAACAGTTGGCTCTGTAATGCGCCCCGTAACCGATAAGTTCAAGGTTTCACACACAAAGCTTGCCTGGATTATCGACTGCACTGCTGCTCCCATTTGTATTATTGCTCCCATTTCTTCTTGGGCTGCTGCTGTTTCGGGTCAGCTTGAAGGTGATGGACTTGTTGTATTTATGCAAACAATTCCCTTCAACATTTACGCAATCCTTACCATTATTATGGTGTTTGTATTCTGCGGCATGAATCTTGATTTTGGCAAAATGAAGAGAAACGAAGCTGTTGCCCAAACCACAGGCGACCTCAACGCAGGCGAAACCGACCTGGCAAGCGATGATGACACATCCATTGTTGCTAACCCCAACGGTAAGGTTCGCCACCTCATTATCCCCGTAATTATACTTATTGCTTGTTGTGTTGGCGGAATGATTTACTCCGGCTTCTATTATGACTGGGATGCTGGCACATACGGCACAACCGTTCAGTCTGCAAACGTTATTGAAGCATTCTCTAACTGCGATGCAGGCACATCTTTGGCTATTGGCTCTACAATTGCTCTTGTGCTTGTTGCTATTTATTATTCACTTGCCAAGGTTGTTTCCTTAAAAGAAGTTGCTAATAGCTTTACACAAGGCTTCAAGGCAATGGTACCCGCAATTCTTATTTTAACCTTTGCTTGGTCTATTTCGGCTATTATGGGCGCTAAGGGTGGCTATCTCGAGGCTAAAACCTTCGTTGAAACCTATATGGCTTATGTTCCATCAACAGTACAGGCCTTCTTCCCCGCAATATTCTTTATATTAGCAGGCGGAATTGCCTTCGCAACAGGAACCTCTTGGGGAACCTTTGGTGTGCTTGTACCCGTAGCTGTAACACTCCTTGGCGGAAGCGGAACAGAGGTACTCTTAACCGTAGCCGCAACTCTTGGCGGTGCAGTATTCGGCGACCACGTATCTCCCATTTCCGATACAACCATCCTTTCTTCTACAGGCGGCAACTGCAACCACTTAGACCACGTAAAGACACAGCTTCCTTATGCAGGAACAATAGCAGGAATTGCATTTGTTTCCTATATTGTTGCAGGCTTGCTTGTTAAGTTCGGCGGACTCATCGCAGGTGTTGCAATGTGGGCAACCGCACTCGCACTCTTCGCTGCGTTCACCCTTATTATTAAGCTTTCCAACAAAAAGACAATCGCTCAGTAAAAACGAAAACCCCGTAGACACACAGTCTACGGGGTTTAATTTTTGCCTAAATTATTAAACTGAGTAAAAGCATAATGCCAAGCAGGGCAAAATTCAAAAGAGAAAATATTAGTAAGTAACGCACCTTTTTGTCGGGCAGAGCGGCGGCAACATACTTATATGAAATAAGGCTTGCCATGGAAGCAATTAGTGTTCCAAGCCCACCAATATTAACCCCCACAAGCAGGGCCGACATATTATCGGTAAATCCGCTAAGCAGCAGGGCGGCGGGAACATTGCTTATAACCTGACTAATAAGCGCCGAAAAAACAATTTCTCTGCCCCGAAGCAGGTTTACAATCATATTGTTTATAGCGGGTATTCTGCCCATATTACCCACGAAAATAAAGAAACCAACAAAGGTTAAAAGCAGGCTGTAATCAATTTTAAGTATCAGCTTACGGTCGGCAATAAGAAGAACTAAAACTACCAAAACTAAGCAAACAAGGTGGTGCACAACCCCAAAAACAGCTAAAAGACTTGCTAAAAAGAGCAGTGCAAAAATAACCGTGCTTTTAATATTCGGCGTATTAGCAGCCTGCACGTTTGAAACAACCGCTTCCTTTTTCATTCCTAAGACTATGCCTACCAAAACAGCCAGAGCTACAACCGAATAGGGAAGAAGTAGCCTTACAAAATCTAAAAACGGAAGCCCTGAAATATTAAAAATGTAAATATTTTGCGGGTTCCCAATGGGGGTAAGACAGCTTCCCATATTTGCGGCAACCGTTTGAAGAATTACGGTAATTGGAATAAGGCTTACTTTACCAGCAAGCTTTAACACCGTTATTGCAAAGGGCACAAAGGTAATAAGCGCCACATCGTTTGTAATTACAGCCGAAAAGAAGAAACAAAGCAGGGTTAAAATCAAAACCACGCTTTTGGTGTTTTTGGCACGGCAAAGCAGGCTGTTGGCACAAAACTCAAAAAGCCCCGCCTTAGAAAAACCTGCCATAACCGCCATAAGACAAAAAAGCAGGCAAAGGGTTCTGAAATCTATATACGAAACATACTCAGCATCTGGCACAACAAAGAACATAGATGCCGCAGCCAGTATTAAGGATACAAATAAAACCGATTCTTTTTTAATAAAAGAAATTATTCGGGTCATGTGGCACCCCCCTTTTTTGAGATAATAAAATTTACACACCTATTATATCAAAAAACAAAAAAATAACACCAAAATCTTTTGCTTATGAGTGAAAATATGTAGAAAATTGTATAATATTAACAAAATATGAAGAAATAATTTGTTTCGCTCAATGTAAAATATACAATATTTTGCTTGCAAAAGCCAAAAAAATTTGATAAAATTAACGTGTCATATTGTGTTATGAGGTGAAGTATGTTTAACTCCAATAAAACTATATCCGAAAGACTTTCACTTTTCCATAATCAGCTTTGTGCCGACACCTATGAATTTTTAGGTGCGCACCAAAACGGCAAGGGTGCTGTTTTCAGAGTGTGGGCGCCAAATGCTAAAGAGGTCAGTCTGGTGGGCGACTTTAACGGTTGGGACCAAAACGCCCACAAAATGGCCAAGGTTACCCACGGCATTTGGGAAACTCAGGTGGAAAAGGTAAATAATTTCGATGCTTATAAATACGCCGTTACCGATTTTTCGGGTAACACCGTTCTAAAGTCCGACCCGTATGCAAGGCATTTTGAAACCGCACCGGGCAACGCTTCAAAAATATATTTCGAAAAAGCATATAAATGGACCGATTCCAAATGGAAGAAGGAGCAGGCCGCAAAGGATATTTACTCCTCTCCCATCAATATTTACGAGGTTCACTGTGAATCCTGGCGCAAATATGCCGATGGCTCTAATTTCGATTATGTAAAGCTTGCCGAAGAGCTTTCTGACTATGTGAATGAAATGGGCTATACCCATGTAGAGTTTATGCCGCTTACCGAGTATCCCTTTTCGGGTTCCTGGGGCTATCAGGTAACGGGCTACTTTGCCCCCACCTCGCGCTACGGAACTCCAAACGATTTCAAGAAGATGATAGATATCTTCCACAACAAGGGAATCGGCGTAATCCTCGACTGGGTGCCTGCCCACTTCCCACGAGATGAGCACGGCCTATTCCGTTTCGACGGAACACCCTGCTTCGAGTACGATGACCCGCGCAGGGGCGAACACAAGGAATGGGGCACCTGCGTATTCAACTACGGCAAGGTAGAGGTAATGAACTTCCTGCTCTCAAGCGCCTGTATGTTTCTTAAGGAATTCCACGTTGATGGACTTCGTGTGGATGCCGTAGCATCAATGCTCTACCTCGATTACGGCAGGAAAGATGGCGAATGGGCGCAAAATCAATACGGCGGAAACGAGCATATTGAGGCCATTGAATTTTTAAGAAGACTAAACGAGGCCTGCTTTGCTGCCAACCCTAATGTTATGATGATAGCCGAAGAATCAACCGCCTGGCCAATGGTTACAAAGCCTGCCGACTGGGGTGGGCTCGGCTTTAACTTCAAGTGGAATATGGGCTGGATGAATGATACTCTTCGTTACCAGTCGCTAGACCCTATCTACCGCAAATTTGAACACAATCTTATAACCTTTTCGTTTATGTATGCCTTTTCCGAAAACTTTATCCTGCCCATCTCGCACGATGAGGTTGTTCACGGGAAATGCTCGCTCATAAACAAAATGCCCGGCGAATATGACCAGATGTTCGATAATTTCAGGGCCTATGTGGCTTATATTATGATGCATCCGGGCAAAAAACTGCTCTTTATGGGAAGCGAGTTTGCCCAGTTTATTGAATGGGATTATAAAAAAGAGCTCGATTGGAGCCTGCTCTCCTTCGATAAGCACAGACAAACACAAGATTTTGTGCGTGCTCTGAACAAATTTTATCTTGAAAACCCCGCCCTGTATGAATACGATTTCGACAGTAGAGGCTTCCAGTGGATTTCTGGTGAAGACTATGCTCAAAGCATAATCTGCTTCAGAAGAAAGGATAAGGCAGGAAACGAGCTTGTTGTTGTTTGCAACTTTGTCCCCGTTACCCGTGAAAACTACCGCATAGGCGTACCCGAAGCGGGAACCTATAAAACGGTATTCTGCTCCGACTGGGAGGAGTTCGGCGGAAACACTAAAAAGGTAAGACAAGGAGTAAAATCCCAAAAATCACCAATGCACGGCGAAGCAAACTCGGTTGAGCTTATAATACCGGGAATGTCGGTAACCGTTTATAAGAAGTTTAAACGCAACTC
This sequence comes from Clostridia bacterium, assembly GCA_017936045.1. Classification (GTDB taxonomy): domain Bacteria; phylum Bacillota; class Clostridia; order Oscillospirales; family Acutalibacteraceae; genus SFWF01. The sequence goes on along the minus strand of JAGBGJ010000044.1, from coordinate 5,641 downwards.
GAAATAACTAAGGAGATGAAAGCTTTGAAAAAGACAGACTGTGTAGCAATGCTTTTAGCGGGAGGACAGGGAAGCCGACTTGGAGTTCTAACCCATAAAATCGCTAAGCCTGCAGTGCCTTACGGCGGAAAATACAGGATTATAGATTTTCCGCTTTCCAACTGCGCCAACTCTGGAATAACCACGGTTGGCATACTTACCCAGTATCAGCCCCTTGAGCTTGCCGATTACGTAGCACAGGGCAAATTCTGGGATTTAGACCGCCAAAACGGCGGCGTACATGTGCTTCCGCCCTATCAGCAAAAAAGCGGAGCTAACTGGTATAAGGGAACTGCTAATGCAATATATCAAAACCTCAATTTTATTGAGCGTTATGACCCTGAATATGTACTTATCCTTTCGGGCGACCATATCTATAAAATGGACTACGCCAAAATGATTGCACAGCATAAGGAACAGGGGGCTGATTGTACCATTTCGGTAATTGATGTACCCCTTGAAGAGGCATCTCGTTTCGGTATTATCAACTGCAACCCCGATGGCACTATTTACGAGTTTGAAGAAAAACCGAAACAGCCCAAAAGCACGCTCGCTTCTATGGGTATCTATGTCTTCAACTGGAAAGCACTTAAGAAGTATCTTACCGAAGATGAGACCAAGGAAGGCTCCTCTAACGATTTCGGTAAAGATGTTCTTCCCGCAATGCTGGCCGATGGTTGCAAAATGATGGTTTACCGTTTTGATGGTTATTGGAAGGATGTTGGAACTATTGAATCTCTTTGGGATGCCAACCTTGACCTGCTTAACCCCAAAATTGATTTAAACCTTTCCGACCCCAACTGGAAAATCTATTCGGGTACTCAGGGCCTGCCGCCTCAGTATATGGCAGAGAGCGCAAGCGTTGAAAACTCGCTTGTAACCGTTGGCTGCGATGTTGCAGGAAAGCTTGACTATTCGGTTCTCTTTGAAAATGTTACGGTAGAAGAGGGCGCAACGGTTGAATATTCACTTGTTATGCCGGGCTCTGTAATAAAGAAGGGCGCTACCGTACGCTATGCAATAGTGGCCGAAAATGTTGTGGTAGAAGAAAATGCTGTAATCGGCGAAAGCCCCGAAGAAATCGACAATCTCGATAATTGGGGCATTGCAGTAATCGGCGAAGGCCTTACCGTTGGTAAGGGTGCAAAAATCACCGCAGGAAAAATGATAACCGAAAATGTTAAGGAGGATGAGTTAGTATGATTATAGGCAACACCTTAGGCATAGTTTTTGCTAATGCCCACGATGCACTCCTTAAGGATATGACAAAAGCCAGCTCTATGGCGGCAGTATGTTATGGCGGTCGTTACCGCCTTATCGACTTTGCCCTTTCCAACCTTTCAAATGCAGGGGTTAGCAAGGTCGGTGTAATCACAAAATCCAATTACTATTCCCTTATGACCCACATCGGAAACGGTAAGCCCTGGGATTTAGACCGCAAAAAGGGCGGCGTTAACATTCTGCCCCCCTATGTTTCTCCCGAAGCACAGGTTTATAAGGGAAGACTTGAAGCCATTTACGGTATATTAGAGTATCTTCAGGAATCTAAGGAAGAGTATGTAGTGGTTTGTGACAGTGATGTTGTTGCAAATGTTGATATTAAAGAGCTTCTTAATTACCATGTGAATAAGAATGCCGATATTACTATTGTTACAGCCCACGGTAAAAAGCCCAACGGTCAAAACGATATGATGCACTATGATTTTAATGCTAACGGTAAAATCACAGCAGTTCATTTTGAACCTGCCGAGGACTGTGACTACAGCCTCGATATTATGGTTATCGGCCGTCAGCTTTTAATTGATATTGTGTCCGAGGAATATGCCGCAGGCGGCGTAAGCCTTTCCCACGGTATTTTCGAAAAATGCAGCAGCAAGTATAACATCTACGGCTATAAGCATGAAGGCTATTCGGCTGTTATCGATAGTATAGACAGCTATTTCAAAGCGAATTTAGACCTTCTCTGCACAGATGTAAGAAAAGATGTTTTCAATAAAGAAAACCCCATTTACACCAACTCTCGTGATGATATGCCTGCAAAATACGGCCTTAAATCCAAGGTTTCAAATTCAATTATTGCCGATGGCTGCATAATTGAAGGCACCGTTAAAAACAGCGTGCTTTTCCGCGGGGTTAAGGTGGCTAAGGGCGCTGTTGTCGAAAACTGTGTGCTTATGCACGGCGCCGAAATCGAAGCAGATGCAGTTGTTAAAAACATTATTGCAAATAACTTTGTAAAGGTTAGCGAAGGCAGTAATATTTGCAGTGAAACTGTTACCTACATAGAAAAATAGCAAGGTGTAATTCGGAGGAACAAAATGAAAATATTATACGCAACAAGTGAAGCATATCCCTTTGCCATGTCGGGCGGCCTTGCCGATGTTGCAGGCGCGCTCCCCAAGGCGCTTCGCCGCCGTTTGGTTGGCTGTCGTGTGGTTATGCCCCTTTATTCAAGTGTGCCCGAGGAGCTAAAGGCCGAAATGAAGTTTATAACTTCCATAACCGTGCCCGTTTCCTGGCGCAGACAGTATTGCGGAATTTTTGAAGCAAAGGTAAACGGAGTAATCTATTACCTAATTGATAACCAGTATTATTTCAAAAGGGAAGGCCTCTACGGCCATTATGATGATGCCGAACGCTTCGCCTTCTTCTCCCGCGCCGTGCTCGAAATTCTGCCCTATATAGATTATGCGCCCGATATTATCCACTGTAACGACTGGCAAACAGCTATGATACCCGTTTTCCTAGACAGGTTCTATTGCCACGACCTCAGATACTTAAATATCAAAACTGTTTTCACAATTCACAATATCCAGTATCAGGGTAAATACGGTCACGAGCTTGTTAACGATGTTTTAGGCCTGCCCGAAGCAGATACAGGCCTTGTGGAGTACGAGGACTGCATAAACCTTATGAAGGCGGCTATCGAATGCTCTCATAGGGTAACAACCGTGTCACCAACCTATGCACACGAAATTTTAACCCCCCACTATTCACACGGCTTAAATCCCATTCTGGAAAAAAATCAGCATAAGCTTCGCGGCATTGTAAACGGTATTGATACCGTGGTTTACGACCCCGCTGCAGATAAAGCCATCTTCGCCAACTACTCGGCCGAAGAGCCCAAAAATAAGGCTGTTAACAAGGCTAAGCTTCAAGAGTATCTGGGGCTCCCCCAAAAAAAGGAAGCTCCCCTTATCGGTATAGTTTCGCGCCTTGTTGGCCACAAGGGCTTTGACCTTGTTAAATGTGTGTTCGAAGATATGCTTAGGGCCGATATTCAGGTTGCTATACTCGGTTCGGGCGACTGGGAGTTTGAAACCTTCTTCTACGAAATGGCTAAAAAATATCCCGATAAGGTTGCCTTCAAGCTTGGCTTCATTCCCGATTTGGCGCGCAAAATTTATGCCGGCGCCGATATCTTCCTAATGCCCTCTAAGAGCGAGCCCTGCGGCCTTGCTCAAATGATAGCCCTGCGTTACGGCACCATTCCCATTGTTCGCAAAACGGGCGGCCTTAACGATACCATTACCGATATTTCTCTCCAAAACGGCAACGGCTTTGTGTTCGAAAACTACAATGCCCACGAAATGTTAGATGCCGTGTGGCGTGCAGTAGGCCTTTATTCCGATAAAAAGGCTTGGAAAGCCCTTAGCGACCACGCCCTTACTATAGATAACGGTTGGAATGTTTCGGCTGGCGAGTACATAAAACTTTACAAAGAGCTACTTTCATAGTATAATCTTGGGGTCAGTTATCGGCTGACCCCAAATATTTGAAACAAGGTGAATATAATGCTAGATGTACTAAAGTCAATAATACTCGGCATAATAGAGGGTATAACCGAATGGTTGCCCATAAGCAGCACAGGCCACCTAAAGCTTGCAGGAAATCTTCTTGCTTTCGAAAATGTTAGCGAAGGCTTCCCCCAAATGTTCGATTATGTGGTGCAGCTTGGCGCAATACTTGCCGTTGTTGTCATCTTTTGGAATAAACTTTGGCCCTTCACCTCAAAGGAAAAAGGCCTTGTAAAGCGCAAAAGTATGATGATATGGTTCAAGGTTATTGTTGCAATGCTTCCTGCCGCAGTTGCAGGAATACTGCTTGATGATTGGGTGGAAAGTCTGCTCCGCGACCCAAAACTGGAAGCAACCGTAATCTCGGCCACCCTTATTCTTTACGGTATTGCATTTATTGTAATAGAAAATATAAATGCCACCCGCAAGCCCAAAACCATTTCGGTAAAGGCCTTAACCTATAAAGATGCCCTTTTAATCGGCCTTTTTCAGGTGCTTTCCATAATTCCGGGCACCTCCCGTTCGGGCTCCACAATTTTAGGTGCAATAATCCTCGGTGTTTCCCGCACTGTTGCGGCTGAATTTAGCTTCTTCCTTGCAGTGCCCGTAATCTTCGGCGCAAGCCTGCTTAAAATTGTAAAATTCGGCTTCAACTTCACAGGTATAGAATTTGTAATTCTTGCCGTTGGAATGGTATCTGCCTTTGTAATTTCAATTCTTGCCATCAAGTTCCTGCTGGGCTACATCAAGAAAAAGGATTTCAAGGCCTTCGGCTACTACAGAATTGTACTCGGACTCCTTGTCCTCGGTTATTTCTGGCTATTCGCATAAAATTTTCGCCTTGGGGTAACACCCAAGGCTTTTTTTACAGATTTTTTCAAAAATAATAAATTAGAAAACAAGAGAAAAAACTAGCAAAAAAGAGAAAAAACGAGAACGAAAATGTTAAATTAAAATTTATCAAAAAAGGTGTTGACAATAGCCTTTTCGCTTGGTATAATAGCAAGGCACTTTAAAAAAAGAAAAAATATTGGAGGAAAAAGTTATGTCCACTTTTATGGCAAAACCCGCTGAAATTCAGCGTAAGTGGTATGTAGTAGACGCTGCAGGCAAACCTCTTGGCCGCACCGCTGCTAAGGTTGCAGACCTTCTTCGCGGTAAGGGCAAGCCCGAGTTTACCCCTCACGTAGACTGCGGCGACCACGTTATCGTAATCAATACTGAAAAAGCAGTTCTCACCGGCAAAAAGCTCGAGAACAAATATTATCGTCATCACACCGGCTACATTGGTAGCCTCAAAGAAGTTAAGTATGCTACCCTTATGGCTACAAAGCCCGAAAAGGCTATGGAGCTTGCAGTTAAGGGTATGGTGCCCGATACCACTATCGGCCGCGCTGCACTTACCAGACTTCGTGTATACAAGGGAACTGAACATCTCCATGCTGCTCAGAAGCCCGAAGTAATCGACTAAGAAAGGAGCACAGAGTAATGATAGAAGGAAAGCCTTATTTTTACGGAACCGGCAGAAGAAAGAGCTCTGTTGCCCGCGTTCGTGTTTACAATGGTACAGGTAAAATAATCATCAACGACAGAGAGATTGATGATTATTTCGGCCTTGAAACCTTAAAGCTCATCGTTCGTCAGCCCTTAGCACTCACAGACCTCGAAGGTAAGTTCGATATCATCTGTCGTGTTGCAGGCGGCGGTGTTACCGGTCAGGCAGGCGCAATCCGCCACGGCCTCTCCCGTGCACTCCTTCAGTACGATGCAGAGCTTCGTTCTGCACTCAAGAAGGCAGGCTTCTT